>NZ_JAIYEP010000003.1 GCF_020515525.1 Rhodococcus yananensis | reverse complement strand
CCGCTTCATCGTCTCGCGAGCACGACCGCGGTCACCGGCGAGGTCATAGGCGCGGGCGAGCCGGTACGAGTTCCGCCAGTTGTCGGGATCGGCCTCCCACTCCTGTTTGACCGTCTCGAATACCGCGTCGGCAGCATCTCGATCCACCCTGCCGGACGGCATGCGCGGCAGATCCTCCACGTCGAGTTCGAGCCCCTCCTCATGGATGCGCCGCGCGAGGTGCTGATGATCGAAACCCGCACGCAACGTCGCATAGACGATCCACGCGCCGACCACCGGAAGCAGGAACACCCCGATCCCGAACACCACCGACACCGGTTCTCCGCTGGCGATCAACTCGATACCGGTCCGACCGAGCCGGACGAAATAGAAGGCGAGCGCGACGACGATGAACGCGATCAGCGCCACGACCTTGAGGACGTCGCGACCTGCCGCGGCCGGGGAGGTCACAGGTCCAGCAGCGGGTCGATCCCGACGGTGAGTCCCGGGCGCCCACCGATCTCCCGCACACCGAGCAGCACACCGGGCGCGAACGACGACCGGTCGATCGAGTCGTGCCGGATCGTGAGGGTCTCGCCCTGGGTTCCGAGCAGCACCTCCTGGTGCGCGACGAGACCGGCGAGTCGCACCGAATGCACGCGCACACCGTCGACATCGGCGCCGCGTGCTCCTTCGAGTTCCGCGGTGGTGGCATCGGGGCTGCGTCCCACCCCCGCCGCAGCACGTGCCTCGGCGATGAGCGCCGCCGTCCGGTATGCAGTACCCGACGGCGCATCGGCCTTGTTCGGGTGATGGAGTTCGATGACCTCGACGGAATCGAAGAACCGGGCTGCGGCCTGCGCGAACCGCATCGACAGGACCGCACCGATCGCGAAGTTCGGCGCGACGAGCACGCCCACCTCGGGCTTCGCGGAAAGCCACCCGCGGAGCGTGTCCAGTCGCCCGTCGTCGAATCCGGTCGTCCCGACCACGGCGTGGATCCCGTTCTCGACAAGGAACTGCAGATTGTCCATCACGACGTCGGGGTGGGTGAAGTCGACGACGACCTGAGTGCGGCTCGACACGAACTCCGCGAGATCGTCCCCCTTGTCGACGGCTGCGACGAGTTCGAGGTCGGCAGCCGCCTCGACCGCCGCGCAGATCGCCTGCCCGACCTTGCCCTTCGCCCCGAGCACACCTACCCGAACCGCTGCTGTGTCCACGCTCGATCCACGCCTTTCCGTCACCGTGTCGGTCGCACTCGAGACTACGCATCAACGGTTCCCCACGCCTAAAGCGGGGGATTTCACCCTCGGGGCAGCACCCGACACCTCGAAAAGGGCACCGAACGTATGATCGGGGTCACCGGGAGCGCGGGAGTGACCCCGATCAGGCGACGATGTCGCGGACGGCGCGCGGTAGGTCGCGCGGCCGCCGGTACGGGCCCACGACCGCCGCCGCGAACGGGCGGTGCAGCAGGTCGGCGGCCACTTCGGACACCTGCTCGGTGGTGACGGTGGCGATGCGTTCGAGCGTGTCGGTGACGCTCCAGTGCCGGCCGTAGCTCAGTTCACTGCGCCCGATCCGGTGCATGCGGGCACCGGTGTCCTCGAGGCCGAGCACCAGACCGCCGCGCAACGACCCTTTGGCCCGCGCGCACTCGGCGTCGGTGATGCCGTTCTCGGCGACGTCGGCGAGCACTTCCCGGACGACGGCCGCGACATCGCCGAGATTCTCCGGCTGGCAACCCGCATACATCGAGAACGCCCCGGTGTCGGCGAACGTGTCGACACCGGAGTACACCGAGTACGCCAGTCCTCGTCGCTCGCGGACCTCCTGGAACAGGCGGGAGCTCAGCCCGCCACCGATCACGGCGTTGAGCACCGACAGCGGCCACCGGCGCGGGTCGTGACGGCCGAAGGTGCGGATGCCGAGGGTCAGGTGTGCCTGCTCGTTGTCTCGATCCGTGATGCTCAAGGTGGGGGCCGTGCGCAGACGCAGGTCGCCCCTGCGGTGCGGTGCAGGTGCCGCCGAGGCACCGAGGTGACCGGTGAACGCGCGGCGCACGAGTTCAACCGTGTGCTCGTGATCGACGTTGCCGGCGACCGCGACGACCATCCTGGCCGGTGTGTAGCGGCGCACATGGAACGAGTGCAGCTGGTTACGGGTCATCGCCTCGATGGATTCGAGCGACCCGATGATCGGTCTGCCGACCGGGTGATCGCCGTACAACGCGGTGAGCAACGCGTCGCCGAGAAGGTCTTCGGGGTCGTCGTCGCGGATCGCGAGTTCTTCGAGCACGACCTGTCGTTCGACGTCGACATCGGCGCTGCGGCACCGGCCCCGCAACACCACGTCGGCGACGACGTCCACCGCGATCGGCAGATCGTCGTCGAGGACGTGCGCGTAGAAGCAGGTGTGTTCCTTGCCCGTGAACGCGTTGAGTTCGCCGCCGATGCCGTCCACGAGTTCGGCGATCTCGAGTGCGGACCGCGTCGGGGTGGCCTTGAACAGGAGGTGTTCGAGGAAGTGCGCGGCACCCGCGACCGAGGGCTGTTCGTCGCGCGAACCCACCCCGACCCACACACCGACCGCGGCCGACCTCACCCCCGGCACGTGTTCGGTGACGACTCGGACGCCCCCGGGAAGCACGGTGCGACGGACGCCGGTGTCCGCCTCGGACGAGGTGTTGTCGACGGACAGGAGGTCGGAACGAGATGCCATGTGTTGTTCAGTGGTCCTGGGCATAGACGTGGGTGTGGTGTTCCGCGGGAAATCGCGGAACACCACACCTTACACGTGCGATCCGGGCCCTTGCCGCGTCACCAACCGCGTCGGTGCGGCTGTGACCCGATGAGCTCCCCGCGCTGTGCTTCGTCGCGGCTGCGGTAGACGATGTACGGCCGGAACAGGTACTGGATGGGTGCGCTGAACGCGTGGACGAGTCGGGTGAACGGCCAGATCGCGAACAGCACGAGCGCAATCGTGACGTGGATGTGGAACGACAACGGTGCCTCCGCCATCGCGGCGCCGTCCGGCTGCAGGATCCAGATCGAGCGGAACCACGGCGACACCGTCTCGCGGTAGTTGTGGGCCTCGTTGCCCTCGACGGCACCGATCATCGTCGTCGCGAGACCCGCGACGATCGCCGCGACCAGCACCACGTACATGACCTTGTCGTTGAGTGTGGTCGCACTGAACACCGGACCGGTGGTGCGCCGGCGGTAGATCAGCAGGCCCACACCGAGCAGCGTCGCGACACCCGCGATGACACCGGGAACCGCGGCACCCCAGTGGTACATGTGCTCACTGATGCCGACGGCTTCCGTCCACGACTCCGGGATGAGCAGGCCGATGATGTGCCCGATGAGCACGACGAGCATGCCGAAGTGGAACAGCGGGCTCGCGACGCGCAGCATCCTGCCCTCGTACAACTGCGACGAACGGGTGGTCCACCCGAACTTGTCGTAACGGTAGCGCCACCACGTGCCGACGATCAGCACCGCGAGCGTCACGTACGGCACGATGGACCAATAGATCTCGCCGGCGCTCATGGTCACCGGCCTCCTTTCGGATCCGATGTGCTCTCACGACGCGGAGGCACCGTGAGAGTGAAAGGCTGCAACCCGATCGCTTCGGCCGGCGGGCCGCTGCGGGCCAGGAGCAATGCCCGCTGTTCCTCCTGATCCGACACCGGCGGCAGGGTTGCACACACGGCCGTGATCACGTCTGCGTACGGTGAGCCGCGCTCGACCAGGGCACCGCGCAGGACGTCGAGCGGAACCCGGTGCGCGGCGAGCAGTTTCCCGCCGGCATCCGGGTCGACGGTCGCGGCGAACTCGAGTACCACCGGCAGGTGGTCGGGTGCTTCACCCGTCGGTGGTTCGACGCCCGCGTCCATGTAGACGCGGGCGAACGCGTGGATGTCGGTGCCGCGGTTGCGGGTGTCTCCGCCGGTCCAGTACGTCAGATACATCGTGGAGTGCCGACGCATGTCGAACGTGTCGACGTAGTCGCATTCCGCGACGGTGCGTTCGGTCGCCCGCAGGTACGCCGCGACGCGGGCCAGCGCGTCCCGGTCGTCGCCGGTGATGTGCCCGAGCAGTTCCTCGACGGTGTCGAGGCGCTGCGGCATCTGCGCGTCCGGATAGGCGAGCAGCAGCGACGCCACCTGCCGGATCAGGCGGTGCTGCAGCCTCTCCGCAGCGATGTCGCGGCGCGGGGAGCGTTGCAGGAGTTTCATTTCGTCTCCTCCGCCTGGTGCCGACCACCGGGGAACATCCCCGAAGGCACCCCCTTGCCGTCCCAGTTGAGCAGGTTCACCCGCGACGGGTGGCTCTCGTTCGCGGCCATCCCCTCGCTGGTCTGCCGCTGTTTGAGAGCGTGGAACGTCTCCACGGCCACCGGCACGGGCCCGCCGCTCGCCTCCCCGAACGGTCCGGACTCGTACATGCCCGGACCGCCGTCGAACGAGAGTGCGCACTCGGTGGCGGTCTCCTCGAGCTTGTGGCCATCCGCCGCGTACGCGGTGGGGATGACGTATCGCTCCTCGTACTTCGCGAGCGCGAGCAGCCGGTACATCTCGTACATCTGTTCCTCGGTCATGCCCACCGCCTGCGGGATGTGCGGTTGCGTGTCGCGGCCGAGGTTGACGTCACGCATGTACGAGCGCATCGCGGCGAGACGTTGCAGAACCCCCTCGACGACATCGGTGTCGCCGGCAGTGAACAGTTCCGCGAGGTACTGGATGGGGATCCGGAGCGACTCGAGCGCACCGAACAGATTCCCGAGGTCCTCGCCGTCGTGTCCGTCGCGGCTGACCGCGTCGACCACCGGGGACAACGGCGGGATGTACCAGACCATCGGCATCGTCCGGTACTCCGGATGCAGCGGCAGCGCGACCTTGTACCTGTTGATCAGGGCGTACACCGGAGACCGCTGTGCCGCGTTGATCCACTCGTCGGAGATTCCCGACTCGTGGGCGGCGGCGATGACCTCGGGGTCGGTGGGATCGAGCAGGATCTGCCGCTGCGCCTCGTACAGATCCTTCTCGTCCTCGACCGACGCGGCGTCGAGCACCCGGTCGACGTCGTAGAGCACCAACCCGATGTAGCGGAGCCGCCCCACACACGTCTCGGCGCACACCGTCGGCAGACCGACCTCGATGCGGGGATAGCAGAACGTGCATTTCTCGGCCTTGCCGGTCTTGTGGTTGAAGTACACCTTCTTGTAGGGGCATCCCGACACACACATGCGCCAGCCGCGGCACTTGTCCTGGTCGACGAGCACGATGCCGTCCTCGCTGCGCTTGTAGATCGCACCCGACGGGCACGACGCCATGCACGACGGATTCAGGCAGTGCTCGCAGATCCGCGGAAGGTAGAACATGAAGGTCTCCTCCAGTTGGAGGCGCACCTCCTCGCTGACCTTCTTCAGGATCGGGTCGTCGGGCACGATCTCGGTGGACCCACCCAGATCGTCGTCCCAGTTCGCCGACCACTCGACCTTCATCGGCTCTCCGCTGATGAGGCTGCGCGGCGGCGCGACCGGGATGTCGTCACCCAGCGGGGCATTGGTCAGGTTCTCGTAGTCGTACGTCCACGGCTCGTAGTAGTCGTTGATCGACGGCAGCTTCGGGTTCGAGAAGATCCGGGTGAGTTTGTGGAAGCGCCCACCGTCGCGCAACCGCAGCCGGCCCTTCTTGTCGCGAACCCACCCGCCGCGCCACTTCTCCTGATCCTCGTAGGTGCGCGGATAGCCCTGCCCGGGCCGCGTCTCGACGTTGTTGAACCAGACGTACTCGGTGCCCGAACGATTGGTCCAGGCCTGCTTGCAGGTCACCGAACACGTGTGACACCCGATGCACTTGTCGAGGTTCATCACCATCGCCATCTGTGCCATTACCTTCATGATCGCCTCATCTCACGGGGGTGCCGGTGTCGTCAGTACTGGACCTGCTGCGACCGGCGACGGACGACCGTCACCTCGTCGCGCTGGTTGCCGGTCGGGCCGAGGTAGTTGAACGCGAACGAGGTCTGCGCGTATCCGCCCGCGAGGTGCGTCGGTTTGATCAGGATCCTCGTGATCGAGTTGTGGATACCGCCGCGTTTCCCGGTGGTCTCGGTCAGCGGCACATCGATGGTGCGTTCCTGCGCGTGATACACGTACACCACCCCTTCCGGCATGCGGTGCGACACGATCGCCCGGCACACCACCACACCGTTGCGGTTGACGGCCTCGACCCAGTCGTTGTCGCGTACCGAGATCTTCTCCGCGTCGATCGGGCTCATCCACATCGTGGGGCCGCCCCGCGACAGCGACAGCATGAACAGGTTGTCCTGGTACTCCGAGTGGATCGACCACTTCGAGTGCGGTGTCAGATAGCGCACCGTCAACCCGATCCCATCGGTGTCCCCGACACCGGGCTCGCCGAAGAGCCGCGACATGTCCAGTGGCGGACGGTAGGTGGGCATCTGCTCACCGACCTCCTCGATCCAGTCGTGGTCGAGGTAGAAGTGCATGCGGCCGGTGAGGGTGTGGAACGGCTTGAGTTCCTCGATGTTCACCGTGAACGGCGCGTAGCGTCGGCCGCCGGTCTCGCTGCCCGACCACTCCGGGCTCGTGATGACCGGGACCGGGCGCGCCTGCGTGTCGGCGTACGAGATCCGCCTTTCCTCGCTGCCCTCGGCGAGGTGGACGAGCCGACGACCCGTGCGCTTCTCGAGCTCACGGAATCCCTCGACGGCCAGTCGCCCGTTGGAGGTACCCGACAGCAACAGGATCACGTCTGCCATGCGTTCGGCGGACGTGACCGCCGGGCGTCCCGCTCCGGCACCGGAGTTCATCACTCCGAACTTTGCGGCGAGCTGCTCGACCTCCTCGATCGGATGGGTCGTCACGCCCTTCGTGGTCAGTCCCAGCTTCTCCACGAGCGGCCCGAGGGTCGACCACTTGTCGGCGATCGCCGTGTAGTCGCGCTCGACGACGGCGAGCGGGCCCATCGTCTTGCCGGGAACGGGAACCTCCCCGGTCTTACGCCAGTCTCGTTCGGTACCGGACGGATACGCCATAGCACCGGGCGTGTCGTGTTGCAGCGTACCCATCACCACATCGGTGCGGGTTCCCAGGTGGGTGCGGGCCAGTTGACTGAAGGCCGCGGCGATCGCTCCGAACGCGTCGTAGTCCGAACGGGTTTCCCACGGCGGGTCGATCGCCGGGCTGAACGCGTGGATGTACGGGTGCATGTCGGTACTCGACAGGTCGCCCTTCTCGTACCAGGTCGCGGCGGGTAGCACCACGTCCGAGAACAAGGTGGTCGACGTCATGCGGAAGTCGATCGACATGAGCATGTCGAGCTTGCCTTCGGGCACGTCGTCGGGCCACTGCACATCGTGCGGACGCAACTGGTCGGGTGCCGGATCCCCCTGGACGTTCGAGTCGGTTCCGAGCAGATGCCTCAGGAAGTACTCGTTGCCCTTGCTGGACGATCCCAGCAGGTTCGACCGCCACACACTGAGCACGCGCGGCCAGTTCCGCGGATTGTCGGGATCGGTCACCGCGAGTTCGAGATCACCGCCGGCCAACTGCTGCGCCACGTACGCCGGGATCTCCATTCCGGCCTTCCGCGCGTCGTCGGCGACGTCGAGGCTGTTGCGGTCGAACTGCGGGAAGAACGGCGTCCAGCCCATCGCCACCGCGGACGCCATCACGTCCATCGTGTGCTTGTCCCGGAACCGGCCGCGTCCCAGCGGACTCGACAGCGCATCCGCGCGATATCCGTCGTACCGCCACTGGTCGGTGTGCACGTACCAGTAGGAGGTGCCCGCCATCTGGCGGGGCGGCCGACTCCAGTCGGTACCCATCGCCATCGCGGCCCATCCCGTGACGGGACGGCACTTCTCCTGGCCCACGTAGTGCGCCCATCCCCCGCCGTTGCGGCCCATCGACCCGGTCAGCAGCAGCAGCGCGAGGACTGCCCGGTAGGTGGCGTCACCGTGGAACCACTGGCAGATACCCGCGCCCATGATGATCATCGACCTGCCGCCGGACTCCTCGGCGTTGTGGGCGAACTCCTTGGCGATGCGGATGGCCTGCGCCGCGGACACACCGGTGATCGGTTCCTGCCACGCCGGGGTGTACGGGGTGTCGGCGTCGTCGTAGCCCGTCGCCCACGATCCCGGCAGGTTCAGCTCGGGTCTGCCGACGCCGTACTGGGCGAGCATGAGGTCGAACACGGTGCACACCAGGTGCTCACCGACCCTTCGAACCGGAACACCACGCACGACCGTCTCGCCGTGCCCGTCGACGGTGTCGAAGCTCGGGAGCACGATCTCGGCGGCGTCACCCGCTCCCCCACCGGTCGGCGCGACCGTCAGCGTCGGAACCAGATCGCCCAGGTCCAGATTCCACTTGCCGATCCCGTCGTCGCCGTAGCGGAATCCCAGCGACCCGTGCGGTACCACCACGGTGTCGGTGGCCCCGTCGACGAACACCGGCTTGAACGCGGCGTTCTCGACATCCTGCCCGAGGTCGGCGGCCGTGAGGTTCTTGCCCGGAACGAACGTGCCGTCCCGATCCTCGAGTTTCACCAGGAAGGGCAGGTCGGTGTACTTGCGTGCGTAGTCGACGAAGAACGGAACGCGCTGTTTGACGTAGAACTCGTTGAGCAGCACGTGACCCATCGACATCGCGAGCGCACCGTCGGTGCCGGCCGCGCACGGCATCCACTCGTCGGCGAACTTGGTGTTGTCGGCGTAGTCGGGGCTGACCGTGACGACCTTCGTGCCGCGGTACCGCACCTCGGCCATCCAGTGCGCATCGGGGGTACGGGTGACGGGGACGTTCGAGCCCCACATCATCAGATACGACGCGTCCCACCAGTCACCGGATTCGGGGACGTCCGTCTGGTCGCCGAACACCTGGGGAGACGCCACCGGAAGGTCGGCGTACCAGTCGTAGAACGACGTCATCACGCCGCCGAGCAGTTCGATGAACCGGGACCCCGCCGCGAACGACACCATCGACATCGCCGGGATCGGTGAGAACCCCGCGACCCGGTCGGGGCCGTACTCCTTGATGGTGTGCACGTGTGCCGCGGCGACCATCTCGGTGGCCTCCGCCCACGTGACCCGCACGAGGCCGCCCTTGCCGCGGGCCCGCTGGTAGCGGCGACGACGTTCCGGATCGCTCTGGATATCGGCCCACGCCAGCACCGGATCACCCAGACGGGACTTCGCCTCCCGGTACATCTCGACGAGCACGCCGCGGGCGTACGGGTAGCGCACACGCGTCGGCGAATAGGTGTACCAGGAGAATGCCGCGCCTCTCGGGCATCCGCGGGGTTCGTACTCGGGACGGTCGGGGCCGACCGACGGGTAGTCGGTCTCCTGGGTCTCCCACGTGATGATCCCGTCCTTGACGTAGATCTTCCACGAACAGGAGCCGGTGCAGTTCACCCCGTGGGTGGAACGCACGACCTTGTCGTGGCTCCAGCGGTCCCGATAGAACACGTCGCCTTCGCGTCCGCCCTTGCGGGTGACGGTGCGTCCGTCGCCGGATTCCTCACCGGGGGTGAAGAACCGTCCGCTACGGACGAGAAGTTCCTCGAGCGCGCCGCCGGTGCCGGGCTTGTCGGCTTTCACTGGGACTCCTTCTTACTCGGGATGGTTGCTCCGGACTCCGCGCCGTTCGCGGGTTCGCGGGTCTTGAGCATCAACAGGGTGTACAGAAGCGCGACGATTGCGGTCGCCACGAGCAGCAACAGTCCGACGGTGTAGTCGTTGTCGACGGAGTCGTACGTCGCGCCCATCATCAGCGGCGGGAAGTATCCACCGAGACCACCTGCAGCAGCGACGATTCCGGTGACGCTACCGACCGATTTGGCCGGCGAGCGACGCGCCACCCAGGCGAACACGCCGCCCGTGCCGATGCCGAGGAAGATCGCCATCGCGATGAAGTCGGTGGCCGACCACAGGTCCGGTGCAGGCTTGAGCGTCGCGATGGCCGCGGTGACAGCGGTACCCGCGAACGACGCCAGGACGACGTACTTCGGCGGGATCCGGTCGGACAGGGCACCGCCGATCGGCCGGGCGACCACCGCGGCCAGCGCGAACGCCGCTGTGCGGGTACCGGCGTCGACCGCGGAGAATCCGTAGATCGTCTTGATGTAGGTGGGCAGGTAGTTGCTGAACGCGACGAACCCGCCGAACACGATGGCGTACAGGAAGGACATCTCCCACGTCACCCGGAGTTTGCAGGCGGCGAGGAACTTCGGGACCACCGGTTCGGTGTTCGGGGTGAACGCCGGCGCGTTCCTCATCAGCGTCACGCACAGCACCGCCGTGGCGGCGAGAGCGATCGCCACGATGAAGTGGGTGGCGAGCAACCCGAACCAGTTCACGAATCGGGGGGTGAAGAACGCCGAGAGCGCAGTGCCGACCATGCCCGCACCGAACACGCCGGTGGCGAAGCCGCGACGGGACGCGTCGTACCAGTTGTTCGCGAACGGAATTCCCACCGCGAAGATCGTGCCGGCGATACCCAGGAAGAAGCCGAAGACCAGAAGCAGCGGATAGGATCCCGCGTTCCCTGCGAACCCGACCGCGATGACCGGGAGGATCGAGGCGACCGTGATCGCGATGAACATGATCCTGCCGCCGTAGCGGTCGGTCAGCGGGCCGATGACGATGCGCCCCAGCGCTCCGACGAGGATCGGCGTCGCCACGAGCATGGACGCCTCGGAGCTGCTGAGCGACATGTCGCCCGCATAGGTGGTGGACAGTGGGCCGATCATGTTCCAGGCCCAGAAATTGATGGCGGACACCCACGTCGCGAGTGCGAGGTTCACTCCCGGTCGTGCCCCGATTCCAGAAACCGCAGCCGTGTTCACACCGTTAGGAAACCACTGTCGGGTAGCGAAACACGCAATAATCGGGAAACGTTACATCCGATCGAATATGTGAATTCGATCTTGAGTACGAAAGGCCCTGTCGGGCTGCGACGCAAACTGCTTACAGTGCAAGTTCATCGAAAATTCCGACCCCCGAATTCTCAGGACATCCTAACCTGTTCTACGGAAATCGTCATCCGATTCGCGGGGTGATCCGGGCCGAAATGCCCTTGTGTCGTCGGTGGAATACGGCCCGATTCGCCGGAATCATCACCGATGCCCGAGCCGGCGCCGCTCCCGCTCGGGCAAGCGTGCTCTTCGTCTCCTTCGACCGAACCGACGGTCGCAGCCCCCGCAGACGCGACCCCCGACACGTGCCCGGGCGGCCGGGCGACCCGGGTGGCTCGAACAGCGGGACAGCGAACGGGGACGATGCCCCGCCTGGACGGCAACACTCCGGACGACGACACCCGCGCACCTCCCGCACGCCTCCGGATCGGAAGGTGGGGAGGCACGCGGGTGTCTGCGTGCCTGCTTCCACCGTCGCGGATACCGCGGCGGTGGAGGGTTCTGTCAGGACTCGGTGGCCTCGGCGCTCTCGGGCGCAGCGGAGGCCTGCTCCGCGTCGTCCTCGACAGGGACGAGGCTGATCTTGCCGCGGTTGTCGATGTCGGCGATCTCGACACGGATCTTCGAGCCGACGTTGACGACGTCCTCGACCTTGGCGATGCGCTTGCCGTTGCCGAGCTTGCTGATGTGCACCAAGCCGTCGCGGCCGGGCAGCAGCGACACGAACGCACCGAACGCGGTGGTCTTGACGACCGTGCCCAGGAACCGCTCGCCGACCTTCGGCAACTGCGGGTTCGCGATCGCATTGATCTTGTCGATCGCGGCCTGCGCCGACGGGCCGTCCGCGGCACCGACGAAGACGGTGCCGTCGTCCTCGATGGAGATGTTGGCGCCGGTCTCCTCGGTGATCGAATTGATCATCTTGCCCTTGGGCCCGATCACCTCGCCGATCTTGTCGACGGGGACCTTGATGGTCGTGATGCGCGGCGCGAACGGGCTCATCTCGTCGGGCGAGTCGATGGCCTCGGCCATGACCTCGAGGATCGTGGTGCGCGCATCGTGCGCCTGCGACAACGCACCCGCGAGGACCTGCGACGGGATACCGTCCAGCTTGGTGTCGAGCTGAAGGGCCGTGACGAAGTCCTTCGTACCGGCAACCTTGAAGTCCATATCGCCGAAGGCGTCCTCGGCACCGAGGATGTCGGTGAGCGCGACGTACCGCGTCTCGCGAGTTCCGTCCTCGAGTTCGACGTCGTCGGACACCAGACCCATGGCGATACCCGCGACCGGGGCCTTCAACGGCACGCCGGCGTTGAGCAGCGACAGAGTCGACGCGCACACCGAACCCATCGACGTCGAACCGTTGGAACCGAGAGCCTCGGACACCTGACGGATCGCGTACGGGAACTCCTCGACACTCGGCAGCACCGGAACCAGGGCGCGCTCGGCGAGGGCACCGTGGCCGATCTCGCGGCGCTTCGGGGAACCGACGCGGCCGGTCTCACCGGTCGAGTACGGCGGGAAGTTGTAGTGGTGCATGTAGCGCTTGGACGTCTCGGGCCCGAGCGAATCGACCTGCTGCGCCATCTTGACCATGTCGAGCGTGGTCACACCGAGGATCTGCGTCTCGCCGCGCTCGAACAGAGCCGACCCGTGCGCACGCGGCACGACCGCGACCTCCGCGGACAGGGCGCGGATGTCGGTGATGCCGCGACCGTCGATGCGGAACTGGTCGCGCAGGATGCGCTGGCGGACCAGCTTCTTGGTCAGCGAGCGGAACGCCGCGCCGATCTCCTTCTCGCGTCCCTCGAAGTCCGGTGCGACCTGCTCGAGGACCTCGACCTTGATCTCGTCGGTGCGCTCGTCGCGGGCCTGCTTGCCGGCGATCGTCAGCGCCTCGGCCAGCTTGGCGGACGCGGCTGCCTCGACCGCCGCGTACACGTCGTTCTCGTACGGCGGGTAGAGGGGGAACTCACCGGTCGGCTTCGCCGCCGCGGCCGCGAGGGCCTGCTGCGCCTCGCAGAGCCGGGCGATGAACGGCTTCGCGGCCTCGAGCCCCTGCGCGACGACCGCCTCGGTCGGGGCCTGGGCCCCGCCGTCGACGAGTGCAATGACGTTGTCGGTGGCCTCGGCCTCGACCATCATGATCGCGACGTCGGCGTCGTCGCCGGAGCCGGAGACGATACGACCCGCGACGACCATGTCGAACACGGCGTTCTCGAGCTGCTCGACGGTCGGGAACGCGACCCACTGGCCGGCCTTGTTCTCGTCCGAGCTGATCAGCGCGACACGCACGCCACCGACCGGGCCGGAGAACGGCAGACCCGCGATCTGCGTGGACGCCGAGGCTGCGTTGATCGCGACGACGTCGTAGAGATCGTTCGGGTTCAGGCTCATCACCGTCACCACGACCTGGATCTCGTTGCGCAGTCCGTCGACGAACGACGGACGCAGCGGCCGGTCGATGAGGCGGCAGGTGAGGATCGCGTCGGTGGAAGGACGGCCTTCACGACGGAAGAACGAGCCGGGGATACGTCCCGCGGCGTACATGCGCTCCTCGACATCCACCGTCAGGGGGAAGAAGTCGAAGTGTTCCTTGGGCTGCTTGCTCGCGCTGGTCGCCGACAGCAGCATGGTCTCGTCGTCCAGGTAGGCGACGACGGAGCCGGCGGCCTGCTGCGCGAGGCGACCGGTCTCGAAACGGATGGTGCGGGTGCCGAAGGCACCGTTGTCGAGTGTCGCGACGGACTCGTAGACGCCCTCGTCGACCTCGACTGCGGTGTTGCTGGTCATCTGTGAAATCTTCTCTTTCCCTCTTCGTCTTCGCCGTACCCGCGTGGGCGCCGCGACCCCGTGGTCGCGGCGGCGCACCGACTCGCGGAGGCGGTCGTCGATCGAAACCCCCCGGGGACCGTGCTGCGGGACGGACGTCCCGCGCGTCGTCCGGATCGGAGGATCACTACCGAGGACCGACACCGTCGGTGCGTACGGCTCACCGCCGTGTGCGGTGTTGTGTGCCGACTGTCGGCGCAAACACCGACAGCCAACGAGGCCCAGTGTAGAGGGAGCCCCGTTGGCTGTCGGGCTGGATCAACAGATGTGGATCCGGTCGTGTCCGACCTGCGTCAGCGACGCAGACCCAGACGCTGGATGAGCGAGCGGTAACGCTCGACGTCGACCTTCTCGACGTACTTGAGCAGACGACGACGCCGGCCCACGAGCAGCAGGAGGCCGCGACGCGAGTGGTGGTCGTGCTTGTGCTGCTTGAGGTGCTCGGTCAGGTCGACGATGCGCTTGGTGAGCAGCGCCACCTGTGCCTCGGGCGATCCCGTGTCGGTCTCGTGGAGGCCGTACTCGCCGAGGATCTGCTTCTTCTGCTCGGTGGTCAATGCCACTGGTAACTCCTGATCACTGACGTCCGCGTGCACTGGAAACGGACAGAGTCCGTCGGTGCGGCCGCCGCGAACCGCAGCGCACACCGACGGACCAGCCTACCAGAGCTCGATGGTGTCACCGCAGGTCGCTCACTTCCCCGCGCACCGCGGCGCGCGAGCATGCCCGGCGCCGCCGACCTCCGCACGGAGCTCGTCGCGACTACTGCTCCCCGGCGAGGAGTTCGCGGGCGCGGTCCGCATCGCCGTGCATCGCGGACACCAGCGCCTCCACCGAGTCGAACTTCTCCATGCCCCTGAGTCGCGTGACGAAATCGACCGCCACGTGCTGTCCGTACAGATCGGCCTTCGCGTCCAGCACGAACGCTTCCACTGTGCGGTTGCGCCCCGAGAAGGTGGGGTTGGTCCCCACCGACACGGCAGCGCCGTATCGGCGGCCGACTTCCATCCCGTCGACCGGTGCCCCCGAATCGAGCACCGTGAACCATGCGGCGTACACGCCGTCGGCGGGGATCGCAGCGTACATGGGAGGTGCGACGTTCGCGGTCGGGAAGCCGAGGCCACGCCCACGCCCGTCACCCCGCACGACGACACCTTCGACTCGATGGGGCCTGCCGAGCGCATCGGCTGCCGCCGCGACGTCGCCGGCGTCGACGCACGAGCGGATGTAGGTCGACGAGAACGTCACGGCGTGTTCGGCGAGCAGATTCAGTCCCTGGACGGCGAATCCGAAGCGGTCACTGATGGACCGGAGCATGTCGACGGTTCCGGCGGCCTTCTTGCCGAACGTGAAGTTCTCCCCCACGACGACCTCCGCCACGTGCAACCTCTCGACGAGGATCTCGTGCGCGTACCGATCCGGTGAGAGTCTCATGAACTCGGGCGTGAACGGCACCACGCAGAACACGTCGATCCCGAGTTCCTCCGCGAGTTCCGCGCGGCGCGACAGAGTCGTCAGCTGCGCCGGGTGACTTCCGGGCCGCACCACTTCCATCGGATGCGGGTCGAACGTCATCAGCACGCTCGCCACCCCGCGTTCGCGTGCGGCCTCCACCGCGCGGCCGATCAACTGCTGGTGACCGCGGTGCACACCGTCGAACACACCGATCGTGACCACGCACCGACCCCAGTCCGCAGGAATCTCGTCCAGACCTCGCCATCTCTGCACAACGCGAAGCCTACGACCCTCTGCGTCGTCCGGCACCGCCGACTCACCGCGCCGGAGCGGACGACCCCGCCGCACACGCACGAATCCCTCCCCATCCGGGGGGACACGACACCCTCTCGATACCGGAGCGGCGGTGCCGACTGGACATTTCAGGTTACGCGTCCCCATAATTTCGGGGTGCCTAACTTTTCGATGCGTGCGGTCGCAATTTCGGCGGTGTTGGCGGCGAGCGCGGGACTGAGCGCATGCTCCACGCCCACCGACCGGGACGACAGGCCGCTGGTGCTCACCACGTTCACCGTGCTCGCCGACATGACACGGGTGATCGCCGGTGATCACGTGCGCGTCGAATCCATCACGAAACCCGGTGCCGAGGTTCACGGATACGAACCGACCCCGGGTGATCTGCGGACCGCGGCCGACGCCGACCTCGTCTTCGACAACGGCCTCGGCCTCGAACGGTGGTTCGAGCGTTTCCTGACCGACACCCACGCCGAACACGTCGTGCTCAGCGAGGGCATCGATCCCATCCGCATCGGAGAGGATGCCTACGCCGGCCGCGACAATCCACACGCGTGGATGTCGCCGCTGAGCGCACAGATCTATGTCGACAACATCGAGGCCGCACTCACCGGGCTCGTACCCGAGCACGCCGACGATTTCGCTGCCGCCGCGGACTCCTACCGCCTGCAGCTCCGCTCCGTCCACGACGAGATGGTCGACGCGCTCCGTGCCGTACCCGAGGACCGGCGAGCGCTGGTCAGCTGCGAGGGCGCCTTCTCCTACCTCGCACGCGACACCGGCCTGACCGAGGCGTACCTGTGGCCGGTCAACGCGGACCGACAGGGCACACCGCAGCAGATCGCCCGCACCGTGGACTTCGTCCGCGACAACGACGTACCCGCCGTGTTCTGCGAATCCACCGTGTCCGACAAGGCTCAGCGGCAGGTCGCCGCCGACACCGGCGCGGCGTTCGGCGGAATCCTCTACGTCGATTCGCTCTCCGAACCCGACGGCCCCGTCCCCACGTATCTCGACCTCCTGCGCCACGACGCCCGAACGATCACGACGGGACTGACGCGATGAGCACCCCCGTCGACACCGCACCTCCCCTGGTCGCCGTCGACGCGGTCACCGTCCGCTACGGGACCGTCACCGCACTCGACGACGTGAGCCTGACGCTGCGCCGCGGGGCCGTGTGCGGCCTGGTCGGGACCAACGGTTCGGGCAAGTCGACGCTGTTCCGCACCATCATGGGCCTCGTTCGCCCGGATACCGGTTCGGTCCTGATCGACGGGGCTTCCATCACGGCCGCGCGCCGCGCGGGCAAGGTCGCCTACGTCCCGCAGGCCGAGGGAGTCGACTGGGACTTCCCGATCGGTGTCCGCGATGTCGTGATGACGGGTCGGTACGGACACCAGGGATTCCTGCGCCGGGCTCGGCGCGCCGACCACGACGCCGTCGACGCAGCCCTCGACCGGGTCGGCATGGCCGAGTTCGCCGACAGACAGATCGGCAACCTGTCCGGCGGCCAGCGCAAACGCGTGTTCGTGGCGCGGGCGATCGCTCAGGACGCGCCTGTCCTGCTGCTCGACGAACCGTTCGCCGGCGTCGACACCACCACCCAGGCCGCACTGACCGCGGTCCTTCGCGACCTCGCCTCCGCGGGTCGCGCGATCCTCGTCGCGACCCACGATCTCCCCGGGCTGACGACACTCTGCGACGAAGCGGTGCTCCTGCAACGTCGGGTGCTCGTCCACGATGTCCCCGAGGAGATTCTCCGCCCCGAGAACCTGGCCCTCGCCTTCGGCGTCGACACGACCGCGGAGGTGTCCCGATGATCGAGTTCTTCCTCGAGCCCCTGCAGTACGGGTTCATGCAGCGGGCCCTCGTCATCGCGGTCGTGTCGACCGCGGTGTGCGCCCTGCTCAGCTGCTGGCTCGTGCTCGTCGGCTGGTCCCTGATGGGTGATGCGGTCTCGCATGCGGTCCTTCCGGGAGTCGTCCTCGCCTACCTGGTGGGCGTGCCGTTCGCGTTGGGTGCCCTGCTGTTCGCGGGCATCGCGGTGGCACTGATCGGTCTCGTCCGCGAGACCACCACCATCAAGGAGGACGCCGCGATCGGCACGGTGTTCACCACGTTGTTCGCCCTCGGTGTGGTGCTCATCTCGAAGAATCCCAGCCAGGTCGATCTGCACCACGTCCTGTTCGGCAACCTCCTCGGCCTGTCGACGTCGGATCTGTGGCAGGTGTCGGCTCTGGCGGGTGCGGTGCTGATCGTCCTGGTGGCCAAGCGCCGCGACCTGACGCTCTTCGCATTCGACCGGACCCAGGCCCACACGCTCGGGATGTCCCCCGCCGCACTGTCGGCGCTGCTTCTCGCCCTGCTCGCGGTCACGATCGTCAGCGCCGTGCAGGCCGTCGGAGTGATCCTGGTCGTCGCGATGCTCGTCATCCCCGGCGCGACCGCGTATCTGCTGACGGATCGGATGTCGCGGATGCTCGTCATCGCACCGCTGCTCTCGGTCACGTGCTCGGTCGCCGGTGTGTACATCAGCTACCACACCGATGCCGCCACCGGAGGTGTCGTCGTGCTCACCCAGGCGGCAGCGTTCACGACGGCCTACCTGTTCGCTCCGCTCCGCGGGATCGTGCCCACCCGGCTGCGCCGCAGACACGCTGCGGTGGGCCGACGGAACGCGGATGGCGGCGGCACCCACGGAACGCGCCGCGCCGGGCAGGATGATTCTGCGGTGACGGTTACCTAAGCTTGTGCGTGTGCCCGACAGCCGTGGAACCACCCCGATGCCCGAGACCCTGTCCTCGGTCGCACAGGACTACCTGAAGATCATCTGGAGCACGCAGGAGTGGTCCGGCGAGAAGGTGTCGACGAAGATGCTCGCCGAGAAGCTCGGGGTGTCGGCGTCGACCGTGTCCGAGGCGGTGCGTCGCCTCGCCGATCAGGGAATGGTCGACCACGCCCGCTACGGATCGATCTCCCTGACCGAGGACGGACGTGCCGCGGCCGTCACGATGGTGCGTCGGCACCGGCTGATCGAGTTGTTTCTCGTCTCCGAACTCGGCTACGGCTGGGACGAGGTGCACGACGAGGCCGAGGTCCTCGAGCATGCCGTGTCCGAACGCATGATCTCGGCGATCGACGCGAAGCTCGGGCACCCGGTCCGCGACCCGCACGGCGATCCCATCCCTGCCGCCGACGGCACGATCCCGTCCCCGCCGGCACGCGCGCTCAGCGAGTTCGCCGACGGGGACAGCGGCACCGTCGCCCGCATCTCGGATGCCGACCCGGCGATGCTGCGCTACTTCGACGAGGTGGGAATCGCTCTCGACACCGACATCACCGTCGTCGAACGCCGGGACTTCGCCGGAACCCTCTCGGTCCGCCTCGGCGGATCCGAGGACCGCACGGTCGAGCTCGGTCATCCGGCCGCCGAGGCGATCTGGCTCGTCTGACGCGTACGGGCCTTCGGCGTGTCCGATCTCCGGGGTCACATGTTCGCGGGCCGAACCACGAACACCGACGAGGCCCTCCTGCCCTTCTCCTGGAGAAGGGCCACCGCGCGCCCCCGCGGGTCGATCGCGGCGTACACACCCGGTATTCCCGCGGGTTCGAGCCAACGTCCGTGCGCGAGCACCCCGGCTTCGACGTCGGTGACGGGGCGTACCGGGAAGGCGGTCACGATCGCGGCGTCGAGATCGAGGCTCGGCGCGGGATCGTCCGCGAGTTGTTCCAGGGTGCGCGCGTGGTCGAGCCCGAACGGTCCGACGACGGTGCGGCGCAGGGCAGTGAGATGCCCTCCCACGCCGAGCGCCGCACCCAGATCGCGGGCCAGCGCACGGATGTAGGTTCCCGACGAGCAGTCCACTTCGACGTCGAGGTCGACGAACCCCTCGTCGGGCAGGTCGCGGCGCGCCAGGACCGCGAACCGCGACACGGTGACGGGCCGCGCCGGGATCTCGACGGTCTCGCCCTCACGCATCCGCGCATACGCCCGTTTTCCGTCGATCTTGATCGCGCTCACGCTGGCGGGGACCTGTTCGATGTCGCCCGTGAGCGCGTCGACCTCCGCGGCGATCCGCGCGTCGGTCACCGTCGAGGCGTCGACGGTCGCGACCGCCTCCCCCTCGGCGTCGTCGGTGACGGTGCTCCGACCCAACCGGATCGTCGCGGTGTAGGACTTGGTGGTCAACGCGAGCAGACCGAGCAGTTTCGTCGCGCGCTCCACCCCGAGGACGAGTACACCGGTGGCCATCGGGTCCAGCGTGCCGGCGTGCCCGACCTTGCGGGTCCCCAACAGTCGGCGGCAGCGGGCGACGACGTCGTGACTGGTCATTCCCGCGGGCTTGTCGACGACGACCAACCCCGCACGGGTGAGCGCAGGATTGTCCGAACCGTTCGTGGAATCGGTCATCGCTCAGCGCACCGTGATCGCGGTCAGGACGAGGCCGCCGGCCACCAGCCAGCGACCGTCCAGCGACGTCAACGGGGCACCGTCCGTGGTGTCGCCGGGGACGAGCAGACGCGAGTGAAACGATCCGGAGATCCCCGCGTCGGTGTCGGCGTCACGGTCGAAGGTGATGTGGGCGTCCTCGAATCCGAGCCATCTGCCGGTGAGTGGGAACCACGCCTTGTAGGTGGCCTCCTTCGCACAGAACAGCACACGGTCCCAGTGCACATCGCCGTCGGTCGTGCCCGCGAGCCAGCGACGTTCCTCCTCGAGGCTCACCGCGTCGAGGACACCGTCGGGAAGCCGGTCGTGGGGTTCGGCATCGATGCCGAGCGACCGCACCTGCAGGGAGTAGCCGAGGACCGCACCGCGATATCCGTCGCAGTGCGTCAGGCTGCCGACCACCCCGCGCGGCCAGACGGGTGCGCCGCGCTCACCCCGGAGCACGGGCGCCGGGTCCACACCGAGGCGGCTCATCGCCTGACGCGCGCAGTGCCGTGCGCCGACGAACTCGCGACGACGCTTCTCCACCGCGCGGGCGATCAGGGCCTCCTCCTGCGGGTGCGGCTGCAATCCCGGTGGATCGTCGAACAGTTCGGCTGCGACCACCCCGTCGGGCACGATCCGCGCGATCAGGCCGTCCCGCGTACCGGCGCGGTCCTCGAGCGTCGGTTCCGTCACCGCAGTTCCCTCTCTCGTCGTTCCCGCATCTTCTCGACTTCCGCTTCCATCTCGGGGGTGACCGTGAAATGCCCGCCCCACTTGTTGAGGGTGCCCGGTGGATAGTCCGGGACGGGCAGGATCTGCCGCAGCACCCGGTCCGGCAGACCGCGACGTTGCCATTCGCGCGGGTATCCGACGGACACCTCTTCGAACCGCACCCCGTCGTAGTAGGTGGTGCGCGGGATGTGGAGGTGGCCGTACACGCTGCACAACGCCCGGTACCGCACGTGCCAGTCGGCGGTCTCGGTGGTGCCGCACCAGAGCGCGAACTCGGGGTAGAACAACATCCGCGTGGGTTCGCGCACGAGCGGGAAGTGGTTGATCAGCACCGTGGGCAGTTCCGGGTCCAGCGCGTCGAGGCGCACCCGCGTCTGTTCGAGCCTCGCACTGCACCACACGTCGCGGGTGAGGTACGGGTCGGGTCGCAGCAGGAACTCGTCGGTCGCGACGACGTTCCGTTCGCGTGCCAACGCGAGACCGTCCGCCTTCGTGGCGGTGCCGTCGGGCAGGAACGAGTAGTCGTAGAGCAGGAACATCGGCACCAGCACGACCGGCCCGCCCTCTCCTTCCCATACGGGATACGGGTCTTCGGGCGTGAGCACCCCGAGTTCCCGGCACATCGTCACCAGATAGTCGTAGCGGGCCACGCCGTGCATCTGCACCGGGTCCTTCGCCGTGGTCCACAACTCGTGGTTGCCGGGTACCCAGACGACCTTCGCGAAGCGTTCGCTCAGCAGTTTCAGGGCCCACCGGATGTCATCGGTCTTCTCCGACACGTCACCGGCGACGATCAACCAGTCGTCCGGTGACTCCGGGTACAACTCCTCCGTGACGGGCCGGTTGCCCCGGTGCCCGACATGGATGTCGCTGACCGCCCACAACTTCGCCGACACCGGCATCATCCTCCCGTTCCGTCGTTCGCGTGGATCTGCCGATCCGCGCCGGCCACCGCCCACCGTCCCGTGAGAACCCGCGCGACCACGGCGATCATCCGGAACACGATGAACACGGTAAGCCCCGTCCAGATCCCTGCCAGACCCCAGCCGAAGGCGAGCGAGCACCAGATGAGCGGCAGGAACCCGAACAGTGCCGACGCCAGGGTGGCGGTACGCAGGTAGGCGGCGTCACCGGCGCCGAGCAACACCCCGTCGAGCGCGAACACGACGCCGGCCAGCGGCATGATCGCGACGAAGTACCACCACGCGATGTCGATCTGTGCGAGGACGTCGACATCGGTGGTGAACAGCCCGGGGATCACGGACCTCCCCAGCAGGAAGAACACGGCCAGGAGCGCGGCGAACACCACCGACCACGCCGTGACACGCCACGCCAGCCTGGTGGCTCCCCGCCGGTCGGCGGCGCCGAGCGCTGCGCCGACGAGTGTCTGTGCGGCGATCGCCAACGAGTCGAGAGTGAGCGTCACGAAGTTCCACAGCTGCAGCACCACCTGGTGCCCGGCGACCGCGGCGGCACCGAAGCGCGCGGCGACCGCGGCGGCGGACAGGAAGCACGCTTGGAAGGCCAGGCTACGCGCGATCAGGTCGCGCCCGAGCCGCAACTGCGCGGAGATCACGTCCCGCCGCGCGCGCAGAGGTACGCCGGCACGCACCAACGCCACGACGAACAACGTCGCCGACACGGCCTGACCGACGACGTTGGCGACCGCCGACCCCACGAGTTCGAGTCGTGGCGCACCGAGCAACCCGTGCACGAGAACGGGACACAACAGGGCCGACAGCGCGAGCCCCGCCACCACGTAACGCAACGGCCGGATCGTGTCCTGGACACCGCGCATCCACCCGTTGCCGGCCAGTCCGACGAGGATCAGCGGTGCACCGAACAGCGCGACACGCAGCCAGGAGACCGCGGCACCGGCGATGTCGTCGTCACCGGAGAGCAGTCGGGCGACGGGATCCGCCAGCAGCTGACCGACGACGAGCACGACGGTTCCGACGGCGACGGCGACCCAGGTCGCCTGGACACCCTCACCGACCGCGTCGTCGCGCCTGCCCGCACCGTGGAATCGGGCACTGCGCGCCGTCGTGCCGTACGACAGGAACGTCAGCTGCGTGCTGACCTGGGCCAGGACGAGACCACCGATGGCCAGCCCCGCGAGCGGCAGAGCACCGAGACGCCCCACGACTGCCACGTCGAACAACAGGTACAGCGGTTCCGCGGCGAGCACCCCGAGCGCAGGTACCGCGAGGCCGAGTACGCGCCGTCCCGACACCTCACCGGTCGGCGTCATCACCCGAGCTCGGCGCGCAGTTGCGCGACGATCTCGTCGCGATCACCGTGCGCGGTGTACCCGGAGGCGAAGCGGTGACCGCCACCGCCGAGCGCGGTCGCGACGCGGGACACGTCCACGGTCCGCTTCGATCGCAGCGACACCGTCCACACCCCGACTCCGACCTCCTTGAACACCGCCGCGACCTCCGCCTCCGCGGTCGTGCGGACGATGTCGACGACGCTCTCGATCTCCTCTGCTCCCAGGCCGACCGAGTCGTCGCGACGCACCAACGCGTACACCAGTCCGTGTCCTGCTGCGGCATCGGGAACCAGTGTCGCGGTGCCCAGCACCGCCGAGAGCATCGGCAACCAGCCGAAGGGGTGGGTGTCGAGGAGTGCGCGTGTGATGGCCCCGCCGTCGATCCCGGTGTCGAGCAACCGCGCCGCGAGTCGGTGAGTGCCGGGGCGCACCCACCGGAACGATCCCGTGTCGGTGACGAGACCCGCGAACAGGCAGTGCGCGAGATCCCCGTCGAGTTCGACGTCCCACGCATCGAACACGTCGACGAGCACCACGGCGGTCGCCTCCGCGGCGTCGTCGATCAGGTTGTGGGTACCGAACCGCGTGTTGGAACGGTGATGGTCGACCACGAGGGTGTGTGCGGCACCGTCGAGCCGGTCGCGCAGTGCACCGAGGCGCCCCGCGGTGCCGCAGTCGACCGCAACGAGGAGGTCGACGTCGCGGCGCACGTCCTTCGGCGCGGTCAGCAGATGGATGCCCGGAAGGGTACGCATCGACGCGGGCACGTCGTGCGGTGCCGCGAAGGCGACCTGCACGGACACACCGCGTCGTTCGAGGGCGAGCGCGAGCGCCAGACCGCTGCCGAGGGTGTCGGCGTCCGGCTGGACGTGGCAGAGCACCGTGACGGTGCGGGCCGCGTTCAGCAGGTCGACGGCACCGTGCACGTCGACGTCGGTGCCGTGCGCCTCATCGGGTCCGGTCATCGTCTCTCCACTCGCGATCCTTCATCGTTGCTGATCGTCCCGTCCGGGCACCGGCGACCCCTGTCACCCGGTGCCCGGACCACGGTCGTCGCCGCAGGTCACTCGTCGTCGCGCTCGCGCGGCTCCCTGTACGGGTCGGCGTCGCCCGCGGGAGACGCCCCTTCCCGGGCACGCGCCACGGCGTCGTCCGCCGCCCGTGCCTGCGCGAGCAGTTCCTCCATGTGGCGGGCGGTGTCGGGAACGGTGTCGGTGGCGAACGTCAACGTCGGCGTGAAGCGCACACCGGTTCCCGCTCCGACCTTGGACCGCAGGATGCCCTTGGCCTTCTCCAACCCGGCCGCTGCGGACTCGAGGTCCGGCTCGGTGTTCAGGTCGGCGCCGCGCACCGTGTAGTACACGGTCGCATCGTGCAGATCCGCGGTCACCTTCGCGTCGGTGATCGTCACGAAGGCCAGTCGCGGATCCTTGATCTCGTGGTCGATGGCGGTGGCGACGATGGTGGAGATGCGCTTCGCGAGTCGCCGTGCGCGTGCTGGATCGGCCATGTCTTCGGTTTCCTCCTCGGCCGCCGCTACCGGCGGCGGCGCCGGGTCCGGTCTCCCGAAGGTCAGTCCTCGGGTCCGAACAGTCTTCGTCTGGTGGAGAGCAACTCCAGTTCGGGTCGGTCGGCAACGAGCCGCTCGCACTTGTCCAGTATCTCGCGAACGTGCACGAGGTCCGGTGCGACCACTGCCACACCCAGCCGGGACCTGCGGTGCAGATCCTGGTCACCTGCCTCCGACGCGGACACGCCGAGGCGGCGCAGGTCCGCGAGGACGGGTTTGATCAGCGACCGCTTCTGCTTGAGCGAATGCACGTCGCCGAGGAGCACGTCCAGTTCGAGAGCTCCCAGATACACCCGGTACCTCCGTATCGATCGGGTGGCCCGACACGTCCGGTGGCGGCGGACGAGAAGTTCGTCCGCCGCCACCGTGACCCGTGTGTCAGTCGCGCGGCTTCTCGCGCAGTTCGTATGCCTCGATCACGTCGCCGACCTTGATGTCGGAGTAGGTGATCGTCATACCGCACTCGTAGCCCTCGCGGACCTCGACGACGTCGTCCTTCTCGCGGCGCAGCGACGAGATGGTGACGGTCTCGGCGACGACGTTGTTGTCGCGGAGCAGTCGTGCCTTCGCGTTGCGCTTGACGATGCCGGACTGCACGAGGCAACCCGCGATGTTGCCGACCTTCGAGGACTTGAAGATCGCGCGGATCTCGGCGCGACCCAGCTCGACCTCTTCGTAGACCGGCTTGAGCATGCCCTTGAGGGCCTTCTCCACCTCGTCGATCGCCTGGTAGATGATCGAGTAGTAGCGGATGTCGACGCCCTCGCGGTTTGCGAGTTCGGTGGCCTTGCCCTCGGCACGGACGTTGAATCCGATGATCACGGCATTCGACGCCGCAGCCAGGTTGACGTTGGTCTCGGTGACACCACCGACACCGCGGTCGATGACCCGCAACCGCACCTCGTCGTCGATCTCGATTCCCATGAGCGCCTCTTCGAGGGCCTCGACGGTACCCGAGTTGTCGCCCTTGAGGATGAGGTTGAGCTCGTTGTGCTCCTTCAGAGCGGCATCGAGGTCCTCGAGGCTGATCCGCTTGCGGCTCTTCGCGGCCAGCGCGTTGCGCTTGCGCGCATTGCGGCGGTCGGCGATCTGCCGGGCGATCCGGTCCTCCTCGACGACGACGAGGTTGTCGCCCGCGCCCGGCACCGACGTGAAGCCGATGACCTGCACCGGCCGCGACGGCAGCGCCTCGTGGACATCGTCGCCGTACTCGTCGACCATGCGGCGCACGCGGCCGTACGCGTCGCCGGCGACGATGGAGTCGCCGACCCGCAGCGTGCCGCGCTGGACGAGCACGGTCGCGACGGGACCGCGACCGCGGTCCAGGTGTGCCTCGATGGCGACGCCCTGCGCCTCCATGTCGGGGTTGGCCCGCAGGTCCAGCGATGCGTCCGCGGTCAGCAGGACCGCTTCGAGCAGCTGGTCGATGTGCAGCCCCTGCTTCGCCGAGATGTCGACGAACATGGTGTCGCCGCCGTACTCCTCGGTGATGAGGCCGTACTCGGTGAGCTGCTGACGGATCTTCTGGGGGTTCGCACCCTCCTTGTCGATCTTGTTCACCGCAACCACGATCGGCACCTCCGCCGCCTGGGCGTGGTTGATCGCCTCGACCGTCTGCGGCATGACGCCGTCGTCCGCCGCGACCACGAGGATCGCGATGTCGGTCGCCTTCGCGCCGCGGGCACGCATGGCGGTGAACGCCTCGTGACCCGGGGTGTCGATGAAGGTGATCAGACGATCTTCACCGTTGAGGTGGGTCATCACCTGGTACGCACCGATGTGCTGCGTGATGCCACCGGCCTCGCCTTCGCGGACGTTCGCCTTGCGGATCGTGTCGAGCAGGCGGGTCTTGCCGTGGTCGACGTGACCCATCACCGTGACCACCGGAGGACGCTGCTGCAGATCCTCTTCGGTGCCCTCGTCCTCGCCGTACTGGATGTCGAACGACTCGAGCAGTTCGCGGTCCTCGTCCTCGGGACTGACGACCTGCACGACGTAGTTCATCTCCGAGCCGAGCAGCTCGAGAACCTCGTCGTTCACCGACTGCGTGGCCGTGACCATCTCACCGAGGCTGAACAACGCCTGGACCAGCGATGCCGGGTTCGCATCGATCTTCTCGGCGAAGTCCGACAGCGATGCGCCGCGAGCGAGACGGATGGTCTCACCGTTGCCGCGGGGAAGCCGCACACCGCCGACCGACGGTGCCTGCATCGAATCGTATTCCTGCCGCTTCTGCCGCTTCGACTTGCGGCCGCGACGCGGCGCTCCACCGGGACGACCGAAGGCGCCGGCCGCGCCACCGCGACCGCGGCCACCGCCGCCACCGGGACGACCCCGGAAACCGCCCGGTGCGCCCGCACCGGTTCCGGCTCCACCGCCACCACCGGCGCCACCGCGGTATCCGCCACCGCCGCCGGGACGACCGCCGGGTGCGCCGGGGCGCCCCGGGCGACCGGAGGCCGCGGGACGCGCCGCGCGTTGCGGCATCGCCGCCGGGTTCGGACGCGGAGGCATCGAACCGGGGGACGGACGCGGTCCGCCTGCGCCCGGAGCAGGGCGAGGTCCGCCCTGCGGGCCGGGGCGCGGGCCACCGGAGGCCGCGGCGGGACGACCCTGCCCCGGAGTGGGACGGGGTCCACCCTGACCGGGAGTCGGGCGGGGGCCACCCTGCGGACCGGGACGGGGACCGCCCTGGCCCGGACGCGGAGCGTTCGGGCGGGGGGCGGGACGTTCGGCCGGTGCAGACGAGTACGGGTTGTTACCCACGCGCGGCGGCTTCGGACCGGGACGCGGTGCCGGCTTGGGACCGGGTGTCGCGGCCTGCGGACCGGGCTTGGCGGCGGGCTGCTGCGGCGTCGGGGTCTTCGCGGCCGGGGCCTGGGGCGCCGGCTTGGCGGCCTCCGGCTTCGGTGCTGCCGGCTTCGGCGCACCCGGCTTCGGTGCGCCCGGCTTCGGGCGCGCGGCCTGTGCCTCGGACGCAGCTGCCGGCGTGCCTGCGGGCGCGGCCGCCGGCTTGCCGGACGCGGCTGCCGGCGACGGGGCCGGCGCTGCGGGACGCGGACCCGGACGCGGGGCGCCGGGCTTCGGACCGGGGGTCGGTGCGGCCTTACCGGCCGAGCTGCCCTCGTCCTTCGCCTTACCGAAGGACTCACGCAGACGACGCGCGACGGGGGGCTCCACCGTCGACGACGCCGATTTCACGAACTCGCCCAGCTCCTTGAGCCGTTCGAGTACGACCTTGCTCGTGACATCGAGTTCTTTCGCCAACTCGTGCACGCGGGGCTTGCCTGCCACTGCTCTCCTCACTGATGAGGCCGAGCGGCTGGCTTGCCCGCACGACCTCGGGTTATCTCCGATGGACGTTCATCGCTGGTGCTTCACGGTGTGCTCATGAGTGTTCGTACCTGTTCTTCTCAGAGTTCGATGTCACTGTTGGTGTCCGCGGCGGGGTGCTCTCCGCGCGTGGCGCGGGGGTTCTCCACCAAGGATCCGACCAGCTGATCCAGCGCTGTCGTGTCCGGAAGACCGGATACTTTCAGTGCTCTGCCGAATGCTCGACGCCGAGCGGCGAGACCCAGGCAGTCCGTCGTGGGGTGCACCCACGCACCTCGTCCGGGAAGCCTGCGCCCCGGGTCGGGCACCACGGCGAATCCGGGCGGTTGCGCACCGTCGGACCCGTGGACGCGAGCCACGACCCTCAGCAGTTCGGCAGCCAGCACTCGCCGCCGACACCCGACGCAGGTACGCACCGGCCCGGTGTGTACCCGACCGACCGAAGGCAGGTCATGCTGAACCATCGACCACTCTACCGCTGTTCTGCCCGGAATCCCGCATCCCACCCCCTACTCGCCTGTCGGCGCGGCGTCCGAGGGCTCGTCACCACCGGGAGCCGCATCACTTCGGATGTCGATCCGCCACCCGGTCAGTCGCGCTGCGAGCCGCGCGTTCTGCCCTTCCTTGCCGATCGCGAGGGACAATTGGAAGTCGGGGACCACGACCCGAGCCGCGCGGGCTTCCGGGTCGACCACGGTGACCGAGACCACCTTCGACGGCGACAGCGCGTTGCCGACGAACGTCGCGGGATCGTCGTCGTAGTCGATGATGTCGATCTTCTCTTCACCCAGTTCACGCATGACGTTGCGCACGCGCTGCCCCATGGGGCCGATGCACGCACCCTTCGCGTTCAGTCCGGACACCACCGAATGCACGGCGATCTTGGAACGATGCCCGGCCTCACGGGCGACGGCGACGATCTCGACGGACTCGTCGGCGATCTCGGGAACCTCGAGAGCGAACAGTCGACGGACGAGATTCGGGTGGGTGCGCGACAGCGTGATCTGCGGGCCGCGCTGGCCGCGGGCCACGTTGACGACGTAGCACTTGATGCGGTCCCCGTGCTCGTACGTCTCCCCCGGCACCTGCTCGGCCGGCGGGATCAGCCCCTCGGTCGTGTTGGCGTCGCCGCCGATCTTCACCACGACCATGCCGCGGGCGTTCGCCCGCGCGTCGCGCTGCACCACGCCGCTGACGATCTCGCCCTCGTGGGTGGAGAACTCCCCGAAACGCTGCTCGTGTTCGGCCTCGCGGATCTTCTGCATGATGACCTGCCGCGCGGTGGTCGCGGCGATCCGACCGAAGTCCTCGGGGGTGTCGTCCCACTCGGCGATCACGTTCCCGTCGTCATCACGCTCCTCCGCGAGCACCTGGATCGCGCCGCTCTTCGTGTCGACGAGGACGCGGGCGTGCGGCTGATGTCCGTCGACGTGCCGGTACGCGAGGAGCAGCGCCGTCTCGAGCGTGTCGATGAGCTCGTCGAACGGGATGTTCTTCTCCGACTCCAGCATGCGCAGAGCGGCGATCTCGATATTCACTTGTCCACCTTCGTTTCGTTCACGTCGTCCGATTCGTCGTCGCCCACCGCGGACTCGTCGAGTTCGCCGGCGGCCACACGTCCATCGGGCAGCCCGCCCGCCAGTTCCAGTTCCCGCGGGTTCGGCGGGGAGAACTCGACCTCGACCAGGGCGCTGCGCACCTCGCCGAGCGGGGTCGGCCGAACCACCGGGCCGTCTCGGTCGGGAACGACGAGCCGTACCGTATCGCCGACCAGTTCGCCGATCCGGGCGACGATCGTGCCGTCCGCCAGTTCGATGCGGGCACGACGCCCCTGCGCGCGGCGCCAGTGCCGGTCGCGAGTCAGAGGACGCCCGATGCCCGGGCTCGTGACCTCGAGCACGTACGGCGATTCACCGAAATCCGAGACCGCGTCGAACGCGTCGGATACCAGGCGGCTGAGCCGGGCGGCCTCGTCGAGTCCGAGACCCGCATCGCTGTCGACCATCAGACGGACCGTGCTGTGCTTGCCCGCGGCGGTCACGACCACGTCCTCGAGGTCGTAACCCTCGTCGGACAACAGATCGGCGACGAGCTCGACGATCCTCTCCGGGGGTGGAACAGGCATGACGGGCAAGCTCCTCGTGAAGTTGTGGTCGCAGCGGACAACGGCCGGCACGAGTGCACCGGCAGTGATCCAGCCTAGCCTGCCACCGGCCGGGCCGTGGCCGGGGCGGGATCGATTCCCGTCACATCGGGCTGGCAGGATGGCCCGGTGCCGACGTCTCCCCCGCATCCCGCCCCGTCCCGAAGGGCGCGTCCCGCCCTCTCCCGAAGGGCGCTGTTCCGGTGGTCCACGATCACCGTCACCGGCGCCGTCACGGTCGGTCTGACCGCGTGCGCAGCCACCGACGACGAGCCCGAACCCGATCCGCTCCTGTCCGCGGCCGCACGCGCACGCACGGACGCGGCGACCGCGACGGCGCTCGCCGCCACCACGCCGGACCTCGCCGACGCACTGACCGCGATCGCGGACGAGCGCGCCGCCCACGCCGAAGCGCTCGACACCGAGATCTCGCGCGCCGCCGGCGTGACGGACTCCACGGCACCGCCACCGACGACCACCGCGCCCGCGCCGACCGGTCCCGCACCGAGCGTCGAGGAACTGCGCGCGCGGCTGACCGACTCGCAGCGCGGTGCCGCGGACCTGGCACGTACCCAGCGCGGTTTCCGCGCCGGCCTGCTCGGCTCGATCAGCGCCGCCTGCGCGGCCCACACGGAGGTGTTGTTGCCGTGAGCTCACCCGAACTCGGTTCCGAACAGCAGTCGCTCATCGATGCACTGGCCGTAGAGCACGCCGCCGTCTTCGGATACGGGGTCGTCGCCGCCTTCGCCGATCCCGGCCGTGCCGACGAGGTGGCCGCGGACACTGCTGCGCACCGCGCGCGGCGGGACGCCACCGTCGACACGTTGACCGCGGCCGGGGTGACGCCGCCGGTCGCGGCGCCGGGCTATACCGTCCCGTTCCCCGTCGCCGATCCCGTGCAGGCAGCCGAACTGGCCGTGCAGATCGAGACGGATGTCGCGGTGGCGTGGCGGTCGGTGCTCGAACGAGCCGACACCGAGGCGGTCCGGGCGGACGCGGTCGTCGCCCTCACGGAGTCCGCGATCCGAGCCGCGCGGTGGCGGAGCAATCTCGGGATCGTTCCGCCGACCGTGGCTTTTCCCGGTCGGCCCTGACACCCCGGCCCGCACGCCGCGCCGGGTGATCGCGGGAACGTCCCCGAACTGCCTGCTCCGCGCCCGCGACGGCACTACACTTCGGACGCGACCGTCCCGCAGCGACCTGGGAGCACGCGATGCGATCAGTCGATCCGTACCTGAACTTCGGCGGCAACGCCGAGGAAGCGTTCACGTTCTATCGCTCGGTTTTCGGCGGTGAACTGCAACTGGCCCGCTTCCGCGACATGGACACCGGCGGCGTGGAGTTGACCGAGGAGCAACTGAACGGCGTCGCGCACGTCGCACTGCCCATGGGTGACAGCATCCTCATGGGTTCCGACGTCCCCGCGTCGATGGGCACCGTCACCGCGGGCACCAACTTCGCCATCTCGATCGATGCGGACAGCGCGGAGGAAGCCGACAGGGTGTTCGGCGCGTTGTCGGCAGGAGGCGAGGTGACGATGCCGCTGGGCGCGGTGGAATGGGCCGAGCGCTTCGGCATGTGCACCGACAGATTCGGCGTGCAGTGGATGATCGGCTTCACCGGCGACGTGGTGTTCGGGGCACCCCGGTAGGTCGGGGCACCCCGATCGGCCGGTCACCCACGCCGTTGCGACGCGGCCCGCCCCGTCGACCCCGCGGTGCGGGGACGGACCCGCCGGGGCTGCGGGCTACCGGCGTGTCGCCGCGAGCACCTCACCCACCGCGTCACCGACCGGCACCTCACGTGCTTCACCGGTGAACCGGTCACGTAGTTCGACGTTGCCGTCGGCGAATCCACGACCGACCACGACGACGAGGGGCATCCCGAGGAGTTCGGAGTCCTTGAACTTCACACCCGGCGAGGCCTTGCGATCGTCGAGCAACACCTCGAGGCGCGCATCGGACAGTTCCTGCGCGAGCGCTTCGGCGCCCGCGCGGGCCTGCTCGTCCTTGTTCGCGATGACGAGATGGACGTCGAACGGGGCGATCTCCGCCGGCCACCGCAGACCCTTGTCGTCGTGCTGCTGCTCGGCGACGACCGCGACCAGGCGCGAGACACCGACACCGTAGGACCCCATCGTCGGGCGCACGGGCTTGCCGTTCTCACCCAGGACGTTCACCTCGAACGCATCGGTGTACTTGCGGCCGAGCTGGAAGACGTGCCCGATCTCGATGCCGCGGGCCGACACGAGCGGTCCCGCTCCGTCGGGTGACGGATCACCGTCGCGGACCTCCGCGGCCTCGATCGTGCCGTCTGCGACGAAGTCACGTCCCGCGACCAGCCCGAACACGTGCTTGCCGGGTTCGTCGGCGCCGGTGATCCAGCTCGTGCCGTCGACGACACGCGGGTCGACCAGGTACCGCACACCGTTCGCGAGCAGCGCCTTCGGGCCGATGTATCCCTTGGCGAGGAACGGGTTGGCGGCGAAGTCGGTGTCGTCGAGCATGGCGAACTCGGCGGGTTCGAGGGCCGCCTCGAGACGTTTCTCGTCGACGTCGCGTCCGCCGGGGATGCCGATGCCGAGCAGTTCCCAGTCACCGCCGGGCTGCTTCACCTTCACGAGGATGTTCTTGAGGGTCTCGTCGGCGTCCACCTCGCGTCCGAGGATCTGCGACGCCGCCGCGACGAGCGTGTCGATCGTGGGTGTGTCGGGCGTGTCGTGGACGACCGCCGCGGGCAGCCCGTCGATCGGCACCGGCGCGGGCGCGAGAGTCGTCACGGCCTCCACGTTCGCGGCGTACCCGGATTCGAGGCAGCGCACATAGGTGTCCTCGCCCGCGGGCGAATCGGCGAGGAACTCCTCGGACGCGCTGCCGCCCATCGCACCGGAGGTCGCCGAGACGATGACGTATTCGACGCCGAGACGCGTGAAGATCCGTTCGTAGGCGTCGCGATGCGCGCGATAGGACTCGGCGAGACCGTCGTCGGTGAGGTCGAAGCTGTAGGAGTCCTTCATCACGAACTCGCGGCCGCGCAGGATGCCGGCGCGGGGTCGTTCCTCGTCGCGATACTTGGCCTGGATCTGGTACAGGGTGACCGGGAAGTCCTTGTACGAGTTGTACTCCCCCTTGACGGTGAGAGCGAACATCTCCTCGTGGGTCGGCCCGAGGAGGTAGTCGCCCTGCTTGCGGTCCTGCAGCCTGAACAGGTTCGGACCGTATTCGGTCCAGCGGTTGGTCGTCTCGTACGGTTCGCGCGGCAGCAGCGCCGGCAACGAGATCTCCTGTGCCCCGATGGAGTTCATCTCCTCGCGCACGACACGTTCGATCTGCCGCAGCACCCGCAGGCCCAGCGGCAGCCACGAGTACACGCCGGGCGCGATCCGGCGCACGTAGCCGGCGCGGACGAGGAGCTTGTGGCTGGCGACCTCGGCGTCGGCCGGGTCGTCGCGGAGGGTACGGAGGAACAGGTGCGACATGCGGGTGATCACGGACGGTCAGCCTACCTCTCGCCCACCATCGGCCATCGGTACGGTTGTCGGTTGTGCTGGTGCTTCTTCCTCCTTCCGAAACCAAGTCCGACGGCGGCGACGGCGCGCCCCTCGATCTCGGTGAGCTGTCGATGCCGCAGCTCACCGAGACCCGCGAGGTGCTGGCGCAGGCACTCGTGGATCTCGCGGCCGACCCCGACGAGTCGAGCCGTGCGCTCGGGCTCGGCGCGACGCAACTCGACGAGGTCGAACGCAACGCGAAGCTGTGGGTCTCGCCGACACGTCCGGCACTCGACCGGTACACCGGCGTGCTGTTCGATGCGCTCGATGCCGCAGGTTTCTCGAAGGCTCAGCGCGACAAGGCATATCACCGCGTCGGGATCGGATCGGCGCTGTTCGGCGCAGTGCGGGCGGCCGACCCGATCCCGGCGTACCGGCTGTCCGGCGGATCCCGGATCCCGGGGTTCGGGACCCTGGCGTCACTGTGGCGGCCGGAGCTGTCGGACGCGCTCGTCGCCGAATCCGACGGGGGTCTCGTCGTCGATCTGCGTTCCGGGGTGTACCAGCAGCTCGGCCCGGTTCCCGGGGCGGTGACGGCGACGGTTCTCACCGAGAAGCCGGACGGCACCCGCAAGGTCGTGAGCCACTTCAACAAGCACCACAAGGGCCTGCTCGCCCGTGCACTGGTACTCACCCGCGCGGAACCGTCCGATGTCCGCGGCGTCGCTCGGGTCGCGTCGAAGGCCGGGCTGCGCGTCGAGGTGGCGTCCCCGTCCGAACTCGTCGTCCTCACCTGACCCGTACCGTCCCCACTGCGATCGGCCTTCGCGGTAAATGCACCGAACCACCGTCGCCGCTGGTCATCGTGCCGTAGAGTGCGATGGCAGTGTGTCGTATCGACACGACGAGGGAGCACCTCATGGGCAAGAAGGACCACGCGGAGAAGAAGCACACCGGCGGCGGGACGCACCGTTCGGGCGCCGCCGGATCCCCCACGGGTCCACGTCCGACCCGATCCGGGGAACTGTCCCCTCCCCGACCGGTCCCCGCCTCCCCACCGATGACGAACAAGGAATACCGGCGACATCTGCGTCCGCTCCACGGTGAACTCGTCGCGATGCAGGAATGGGTGCGCGAATCCGGCGCCAAGGTGTGCATTCTGTTCGAGGGCCGCGACACCGCCGGCAAGGGCGGGGTCATCAAGGCGATCACCGAACGTGTCAGTCCGCGGGTGTTCCGGGTGGTCGCCCTCCCGGCACCGACCGAACGTGAGAGGTCGCAGATGTACCTCCAGCGGTACATCCCGCATCTGCCTGCCGCGGGTGAGGTCGTGATCTTCGACCGGAGCTGGTACAACCGCGCCGGCGTCGAACCGGTCATGGGTTTCTGCACCCCGGAGCAGACGGCGCAGTTCCTGCAGATGGTTCCGGCGGTCGAACGCGCCGTCATCGCCTCCGGCATCCTCCTGATCAAGTACTGGCTCGAGGTGAGCGAGGAACAGCAGACCGCGCGCCTGCACAGCCGCATGGACGACCCCCGCAAGGTGTGGAAACTGTCCGCGATGGATCTCGAGTCGTACAGCCGCTGGTACGACTACGCGCGGGCACGCGACGAGATGCTGCGCACGACGCACACCGGGTGGTCGCCGTGGCACGTCGTGTGCACCGACGACAAGAAGCGCGGTCGCCTGAACATCATCTCGCACCTGCTCGACACCGTGCCGTACGAAGCCCCCGAGGCCCGTGAGATCACGCTGCCCGCGCGGCAGGAGCCGGGCGACTACCGCGATCCCGAGCTCCCGGTCGACTGGATCCCCACCCCCTACTGACGACCCGCACCCGAACCCGGCGGGGCGGGCGGGTCCGCGGTGGACGTGTCCACCGCCACGACGGACGGAGACGACCATGGCGGGACAACCCGGGTCCGGGCGCACACCGGCCGCGACGTCCACTGTCGACGACCTCCGGCCGCCGTGGCACGCCATGACGCCCGACGAGGTGGCCGCCGCACTGGACGTCCACCCGCGGTCCGGACTCACCGGCGGCGAGGTCGCGTCGCGGCGGGACCGGTACGGCGTCAACATGATCGTCGCCGAACCCGCGCCGTCCGTCTGGGCGGTCGCGCTGGTGCAGCTGACCGATCCGATGAATCTGATGCTCGTCGTGGTCGGTGTGGTCGGGCTCGTCATCGGTCAGATCCCGGTCGCGTTGACCGTCGCGGGTCTGGCCGCACTCAACGTGGTCCTCGGCACCCGTCAGGAGATGAAGGCGCGCGCGAGCGTCGACGCGCTCGCGAAGATGCAGGTTCCCCACGCGAGAGTGCTGCGCGACGGCACGCTCGTCGAGATCGACGCGACCGAACTGGTTCCGGGCGACGTCGTCTCCCTCGAGGCCGGTGATCTCGTCCCCGCGGACGGCCGGATCCTCACATCCGCGACGCTGGAAACCCAGGAGGCCGCCCTGACCGGCGAGAGCGCCCCCGTCGCGAAGGACGTCACGGCCCTCACCGATCCCGCGGCAGCGCTGGGTGACCGTTCCGACATGCTGTTCCAGAACACATCCGTCACACGGGGCACCGCGACGATGGTCGTCACGGATACGGGGATGACGACGCAGATGGGGCGGATCGCGTCGATGCTGTCGGCCGTCACCCCGAAGAAGTCACCGCTGCAACGGGAACTCGGATCATTGACGAAGGTACTCGCGGTGGTCGCGTGGACCGCGGTCGCGATCATCATCATCATCGGGTTGCTGCGCGGGCAGACCGTGGCGACCGTGCTGCTGCTGGGTGTCTCCATGGCGATCTCCGCGATCCCGACGGGTCTACCCACATTCGTGCAGTCGATGCTCTCGTCCGGGGCGAAGCAACTCGCGGACTCCCGCGCGATCGTGAAGAACCTGAACGACGTGGAGACGCTCGGTGCGACGAGTGCGATCAACTCCGACAAGACCGGCACGCTCACGATGAACGCCATGACGGTCCGGTCGCTGTACTTCCACGGCCGCTGGTTCACCGTCGAGGGTGAGGGCTACGCGAAGTCGGGCGCGATACGTCACGCGGCCGGCGAACCCGTGCCCGACTTCACGCGACTCGCGTACGGGCTGTGCCTCGACAGCGACGCGACGGTGTCCGACACCGGCACCGTCGTGGGCGATCCCACCGAGGCCGCGCTGGTGGTGCTCGCCGCGAAGATCGGTGTGGACGCAGAGGAGACCCGCCGTGCGTACCCGCGATTCGCCGAGGTGCCGTTCGATTCGGCGTACAAGTTCATGGCGACCTTCCACCACGTGCCGTTCGAGGGCGGCGAGGTGTTCGTGGAGATGGTCAAGGGAGGACCCGACGTCGTCCTGGCCCGCTGCTCCGGTGCCTTCTCCTCCGAGGGGGACCGCATCGACATCACGGCGGTCCGCAACGACATCGATGCCGCCAACCGCAGGATGTCGGAGAAGGGTCTACGTGTCCTCGCCTTCGCCGCGCGCCGACTGGACGGACAGGAGAACGCGGTTTCCGACGACCCCATGGCGTTCGTCGACGAACTGACGTTCATCGGGATGGTCGGGATCATCGACCCCCTTCGCCCCGAAGCCGCCGAGGCGGTCCGCACCGCTCACCGCGCCGGGATCGAGGTGCGGATGATCACCGGTGACCACGCGGTGACCGCGTCGGCGATCGGCGCCGAATTGGGGTTGGGGCCGGGCGCGATCAGCGGCGCGGAGTTGCAGGCCATGTCCGACGACGAGGTCCTCGCCGCGCTGCCGGACGTGCACGTGTTCGGTCGTGTCACGCCGCAGGACAAGCTTCGACTCGCCGAACTCATGCAGCGATCCGGGCGGATCGTCGCCATGACCGGCGATGCCGTCAACGATGCCGCGGCGCTCAAACAGGCAGATGTGGGCGTGGCGATGGGGTCCGGCAGCGAGGTCACCAAGCAGGCCGGCAACATGGTCCTCACCGACGACGACTTCGGCACCCTCGTCGACGCGATCGCACTCGGACGCAGCATCTACGACAAGATCGTCTCGTTCATCCGCTGTCAGATGGCGAAACTCTTCTCACTGATCCTGTTGTTCCTCGCCGCGAGCATCTTCGACATCAACGACGGTGTGGCCCTGACCCCGTTGATGGTGCTGTTCCAGAACTTCTTCGTCACCATGTTCCCCGTGATCGTCATCATGCAGGATCCGCCGGCGCCGAACCTGATGGACGACCCGCCCCGCGATCCGTCCGTGCCGATCACCAACCCGCTCGCGCTGTGGCAGTGGATCTTCTACGGCGCCGTCGAGTTCGCGGTCACACTGATCGCACTGTTTCTCGCGCCGGGCGAGATGAGTTCCACCGAAGCGAACGTGCCCATGACCATGGCGTTCGTCGTCCTGGCGCTGGGTTCGATCTTCGGAGGCCTGGTGATGCGTCGCGACCCGGAGAGCGGGCTGGCCGCGCCGATCCTGGGGGCCGTCAAGATCCTGGCGATCCCGACCGTCGTGACCGTGCTCGCCGTCGAACTCGACTTCCTCCGACGATTCCTGATGACCGCCGATCTCAGCGGAGGCCAGTGGCTCGCATGCCTCGGCCTGTCACTGGTCGTACCGGTCGTCGTCGAGGCGGAGAAGGCGATCCGCCGACGTGCCCGCCGGCACGGCACGGCACACACGGTCGACCCGCGTACGGCCGTCACCCCGGCACGTGCCCGCGCGTGAGGGGTCGGCTCACGCGCTCTGCGCGGCCTTCTCCGCTTCCTGGCCCTGCGCGACCTGTTCGGGAGTGAACCCGATGAACAGCGCGGCGATGCCCGCGATCACGGCGCACACCGCGCACCCGACGAGGGCGAACATGTATCCCTCGCCCTGCGCCGCCAGTTCCACCGCGCTCATGTCGGCGACCGCACCGGAGGTGCCCCCCAGAGACATCGTCCGCGAGGTCGCCATCGCGCCGATCACACCGAGCCCGACGGGCCCGCCCAGTGTCTGGGCCACCTGCGCGATCGCGGACAGCGGTCCGATCTCGTGCTGGCCGACCCCGGCGATCGCGCACAGCGGCAACGGAACCACGGCCAGACCCACCCCGAACCCGACGACGAGCACCAGCACGAACAGCGTCGGGAAGTAGCTGACGTACTGGTCCATCGTCGAGCCGACGAGCAGGCTCACCGTCATGATGATCGACCCGGTGACGACGAGCCATCGCGGCTGGACCCTGGCGACGACCCGCGAGGACACCGCTGCGGCGGCACCGAGCCCGAACGCGAACGGCACGAACGCGAGGCCGGCCTGCAGCGGCGTGTATCCGAGGATGTCCTGCACGAACAGTGCAACGAATGCGGCCAGGCTGAACATGACCGCGCCCGCGAAGAAGATCGACACGAACGTCGCGACCCGATCGGTGTTGCGGAACAGGACGAACGGCAGGAGCGGATTCGCCGCGCGCCGTTCCACGAGGAGGAAGATCCCGAGCATCACGGCACCTCCGCCGAGCGCACCGATCACGGCGGGACTCCCCCACCCCAGTTCGGGCCCCTCGGTCAGTCCGAACACGAGCCCCGTGCAGCCGATGGTCGCGAGCACGGCGCCCGGCACGTCGAGAGTCAACCGTTCGGCGGCGGTCTCCCGCAGCGACACCACCGCGAGGACCACGATCAGTACGCCGATCGGCACGTTGATGAGGAAGATCCACCGCCACGACACCTGCGTCAGTGCGCCGCCGAGGATGAGCCCGGCGATCGATCCCACTCCGGTCATCGCGGCGAACACGGCGATCGCACGGTTCCGCGCCGGGCCCGCCGCGAAGGTCGTGGCGACGAGCGCGAGGGCCGTCGGTGACGCGACGGCCGCGCCGACACCCTGCAGCGCCCGCGCCGCGATGAGCATCGCCTCGCCGGTCGCCAGACCGCACAGCAGGGATGCGACGGTGAACAGTGCGACACCGCCGATGAACATGCGTTTCCGGCCGTAGCTGTCGCCGAGCCTCCCCCCGAGCAGCATGAGGCCGCCGAACGCGAGCGCGTACGAGGTGAGAACCCAGTTGCGGCCCGCGTCCGAAAGCCCGAGCTCGGATTGGAGGGGGGCGAGAGCGAGATTGGCGACGGTGCCGTCCAGCACGACCATCAGCTGGAGTCCGCTGAGCACGAGCATGGCGAGGGCCAATGCCCGCGTCGTCGTCGCATGGGGAGGCGAAACCACGTCGGTCACGTTACCGACCGTCCGGAGTGAGCCCCGCGACCGGGCCGATGACGATGATCGCCGGCGGGCGGATGCCCTCGTCACGGATCCGTGTCGCGACCGTGGACAGCTCGGCCCGGACAGTCCGTTGACTGCGCAGCGTGCCTTCCTGCACCACCACCACCGGGGTGTCCGAGGGGCGACCCCCGGCGAGCAACGCGTCGGCGAACCGGTCGATGCGTTCGACACCCATGAGCAGCACCAGTGTTCCGCGTAGCTTCGCGAGAGCGTCCCAGTCGGTGAGCGAGTCGGGATGTCCGGGTGCGACGTGTCCGCTGACGACGACGAACTCGTGCGTGACACCACGGTGCGTGACCGGGACGTCCGCTGCCGAGGGCACCGAGATCGCACTGGTGATGCCGGGCACCACCGTCACGGGGACACCGGCGGCCGTGCACGCCTGCAGTTCCTCGTACCCGCGGCCGAACACGTAGGGGTCGCCGCCCTTGAGTCGGACCACGAATCTCCCGGCACGGGCGCGGTCGACGAGGATGTCGTTGATCGCCTGCTGCGCCATCGCGCGGCCGTACGGCAGTTTCGCGGCGTCGATCACCTCGACCTGCGGGCCCAGCTCGGCGAGCAGTTCCTGCGGGGCGAGGTGATCGGCGACGACGACGTCCGCCTGCGCGAGCAGCCGCCGACCGCGCACCGTGATCAGATCCGGGTCGCCGGGGCCGCCTCCGACCAGCGCCACCCCGACGGGCTTCGCGGCGGTATCGGTGACCTCGCCGAACGAGCCACCGGCGAGCGCGTCGCGGATGGATGTGCGGACCGCTGCGGACCTCCGGTGGTCACCGCTCGCGAGGACACCGACGGTCAGTCCGTCGTGCGCGGTGGTGGCGGGCGTGACGGCGCTGCCGTCACGGGCACTGTCGGCGCGCACACAGAACACGTGACGCCGGTCGGCTTCCGCGACGATCGCCTCGTTCGTGGCGGGTTCATCGGTACAGGCCAGCACGTACCAGGCGCCGTCGAGGTCTCCGTCCCGGTAGTCGCGTAGCTCGAGCGTCACACGGCCCTTCGCCGCCATGCTCTCCACGACGGGGGTCGCGGCGCGGGCGATGACGTGGACGTCGGCGCCGGAGGCCGTGAGCAGACCGAGTCGCCGCTGGGCGACGGATCCCCCGCCCACGACGACGACCCTGCGGCCGTTCAGGTTCAGTCCGACCAGATAGTTCGGGTCGCTGCGGTTCGGGTCTGTGCTCTCGGATGACACCGGGTGGTCCCCACTTTCGGTTCTGGTGCGGTCGCGCGAGGCCGGTCCGCTCCCCCGGGGGTGCGGACCGGCCCGTCGACGGTTCGGTCGAAGGAGATCAGACCGTGGCGACCTCGGCGGGAGCCGCAGGCACCGGTTCGGACGCCGTGTCGAGTTGCAGCGACTCGGTGCTCCACTTCCAGACCTGGTCGAAGAGCGACGGGTTCTCGGAGAGCTTGACGCCCAGCGAGGGCACCATCTCCTTCAGCTTCGGCTGCCAGCCCGCCCACTGCTTCGGGAAGCAGCGTTCGAGTACGTCGAGCATCGCCGGTACGGCGGTCGACGCGCCCGGGGACGCTCCGAGGAGGCCGGCGATGGTTCCGTCGGCAGCGTTGACGACGGCGGTTCCGAACTCGAGGACACCCCCCATCCCCTTGCGTCGGATCACCTGTACACGCTGACCGGCGACGATCAGTTCCCAGTCCTCGAGCCGAGCCTCGGGCGCGAACTCACCGAGGGTGACGATGCGGTCGGCCGGCGACTGCGTGAGCTCACCGACGAGGTACTTGACGAGACCGAGTTCGGTGACGCCCACGCCGAGCATCGACATGAGGTTGTTCGGCCTGATCGACTTGGGCAGGTCCAGGATGCCGCCCTCCTTGAGGAACTTCGGCGACCAGCCGGCGTACGGCCCGAACAGCAGCCCCTGCTTGCCACCGATCACGCGGGTGTCCAGGTGCGGCACCGACATGGGAGGTGCTCCGACGGCGGCCTTGCCGTAGACCTTGGCGCTGTGCTGCGCGATGACGTCGGGGTTGGTGCACCGCAGGAACGCTCCCGAGACGGGGAACCCACCGAAACCCTTCGCCTCGGCGATACCCGACTTCTGCAGCAGGTGCAGGGCGCCGCCGCCGGCACCGACGAACACGAACTTCGCGTGCACGATGCGGGTGACGCCGCTGCGGCGGTTGCGGACCTTCACCTTCCAACTGCCGTCGGACTGCTTGGAGAGGTTGACGACCTCGTGCCCGAAGAACACGGTGCCGCCGGAGGCGGACACGTTGTTGATCAACTGCTTGGTGAGGGCACCGAAGTCCACGTCGGTGCCGGTCTCGGTCCAGTTCAGCGCGACCGGATCGGAGAAGTCACGTCCCTGCGCCATGAGCGGGAGCCGCTCGGTGAACCACTCGGGGCTCTCCGAGTACTCCATACCCGCGAACAACGGATGACCGGCGAGCGCGTCGTAGCGGGCACGCAGGTACTTCACGTTGTCGGCGCCGTGGACGAAGCTCACGTGCGGGATCGGGTTGATGAAGTTCTTCGGGTCGCTCAGGATGCCGTTGTCGACGGCGTAGGCCCAGAACTGGCGCGAAACCTGGAACTGCTCGTTGACGCTGATCGCCTTGGTGATGTCCACCGAGCCGTCGGGCTTACCCGGGGTGTAATTGAGTTCACACAGCGCGGAATGGCCGGTCCCGGCGTTGTTCCACGGGTCGCTGCTCTCCGCGGCGGCGGCGTCGAGCCGCTCGAATGCCGTGATCGTCCACTCGGGCTGCAGCTGCCGCAGCAGCGCGCCGAGGGTCGCGCTCATGATGCCCGCACCCACGAGCACTACATCGGTTTTCGCCTCTACGTTCTCTGACACTGGGAAATCGACTTCCTTGTCTGGTTCGCACGCGGCGCCGCGGCGTGGCGTCCGCACCGATCGCGTGAGTTTCCCGAACACGTCCGTGACCACGTCCCCGACAAGGCGAGTTCGTCACGATCGCGCCGACTGCGACGAACAGGTTACCCGCGCGTTGACCGGCGTTTCACTTCACCCAATTGTGTACCCCGTGCGGCGGGCTGCGGTCATCAATAGGGTGTGATGGTGACTACTTGGCGGCCCGACATCCTCGGCGACGGATACCACCAGCTCACACTGCCTCTCGGAACGGATCCGGATGGTGAGGGTGAGATCACCGCGACGCTGGTGCGGCGCGACGACGACGGCACCGCGCCGCCGGCCCGTGCGGTGCTGTACGTGCACGGTTTCACCGACTACTTCTTCCAACGGCACCTCGCCGACCACTTCGCCGCGCGCGGCTACCGGTTCTACGCCCTGGACCTGCGCAAATGCGGGCGTTCACGGCGCCCGGGACACACTCCGCACTTCGTGACCGACCTGGCGTTCTACGACGTGGAGCTCGGGCGGGCGCTGGAGATCGTGCGCGCGGAGACGGGTGGGGACGTACTCCTCGCCGCGCACTCGACCGGCGGTCTCGTGGTGCCGCTGTGGCTCGACCGGTTGCGACGTCGACCCGGAGGTGTCCGCGGCGCCGGGGTGAGCGGCCTGATCCTCAACAGCCCGTGGTTCGACCTTCAGGGCCCGTCCTGTGTGCGCAACATCGGTACCGCGGTGGTCGACCTGATCGGGCGTCTGCGCCCGAAGGACGTGGTGCCCGGCCAGGAGATCGACACGTACGGGCGGAGCCTGCGCGACGGCGGCTGGGAGTACGACCTCGAGTGGAAGCCGCTGGCGGGGTTCCCGGTGACATTCGGGTGGCTGCGTGCCGTGCGACGAGGGCACGCGCAGCTGCATCGCGGGCTCGACGTCGGTGTCCCCTCACTGATCCTGCGGTCGGGTCAGACGAGGTTCGCTGCGGAACCGGGCTTCGGTGTCGATGCCCTCGACGCCGTCCTGGACGTCCGGCAGATCGCGCGGTGGGCCGGGTGCCTGGGCGATCGGACGTCGATCGTGCCGATCCGCGGAGCGCGGCACGATGTCTTCCTCTCCGCGCCGGACGCCCTCGCACATGCGTTCCGGGAATTGGATCTGTGGTTGGAGTGGTTTGACGCTCACGGAGACCGGACGGGTGCCGCCGGGACACGAGATACGGGAGAACTGGTTTGAGCCACTACGACGTCGCGATCATCGGCACGGGATCGGGCAACTCGATCATCGACGCGCGGTTCGACGACAAACGGATCGCGATCCTCGAGCAGGGCACCTTCGGTGGAACCTGCCTCAATGTCGGATGCATCCCGACGAAGATGTACGTCTATGCCGCCGACGTGGCGCGTACCGTCCGCACCGCGTCCCGGTTCGGGGTGGACGCATCCGTCGACGGGGTGCGGTGGAACGACATCGTCGACCGGGTGTTCGGCCGGATCGATCCGATCGCTGCCGGCGGCGAGCGGTACCGGCGCGAGGACTGCGGCAACGTCACGGTGTACGACGGCCACGCCCGCTTCGTGGGAGATCGGACGCTCGACACCGGTACCGGGGACACGATCACCGCGGATCAGGTGGTGATCGCGGCCGGGGCCCGCGCGACCGTGCCGCCGGAGGTCCTCGATGCCGGTGTGCGCTATCACACCAGCGACGACATCATGCGGCTGCCGAAACTTCCCGACTCGCTGGTGATCCTCGGGACCGGTTTCATCGCGATGGAGTTCGCGCACGTGTTCTCGGCGCTCGGGTCGAAGGTGTCGGTGATCGGTCGCAGCGGCGCGCTGTTGCGGCACCTCGACACCGACCTGTCGGAGCGGTTCACCTCCCTCGCTCAGGAGCGGTGGGACGTGCACCTGTCGAATCCGGCGCGGGAGTTCCGTCCGGTGGGCGACGGTGTCGAGGTCGTCCTCGAGGACGGCACGGTGGTCTCCGGGGACGCTCTCCTCGTCGCGACGGGTCGTCGTCCCAACGGTGATCTGTTGGACGTGGCGGCGGGCGGTGTCGGAACGGACGGGGAGGGGCGGGTGATCGTCGACGAGTTCCAGCGCACCACCGCGCCGGGGGTGTTCGCGCTCGGGGACGTGTCGTCGGCCTTCCAGCTCAAACACGTGGCCAATCACGAGGCTCGGGTCGTGCAGCACAATCTGCTGCACGACGCGTGGGGCGGTGACACCGCCGCGTTGCGGCGCAGCGACCACCGCTACGTGCCGTCGGCGGTGTTCACGGAACCGCAGATCGCCACGGTGGGGATGACGGAGGAGCAGGCCCGCGCGGCGGGCCACGACGTGAGCATCAAGATCCAGGACTACGGCGACGTCGCCTACGGCTGGGCGATGGAGGACACCGAGGGGTTCTGCAAGCTGATCGCCGACCGGTCGACCGGACTGTTGCTGGGTGCGCACATCGTCGGTGCGCAGGCGTCGACGGTGATCCAACCGCTGATCCAGGCGATGAGCTTCGGAGTGACGGCGCACGAGATGGCGACGGGTCAGTACTGGATCCATCCGGCTCTTCCCGAACTCGTGGAGAACGCGTTGCTCGGCCTCTGACGACCGCCGCATACGACGGTGCCCCCGGAGCGACTCCGGGGGCACCGTCGCATGTGTCTGTGCTGTGCGGTGCTGCGCCTCACCAACTTCCGGTGCGCAGCACGATGGCGGAGGCGAAATCGGAGGGTGCGTCGGCGGGGACGTTGCCGATGCCGACCAGTTCGACGACGCGGAACTCGCCGGTGACGTAACGCATGGAGGCCTCGGCTTCGGTGCGCCGGTCTGCGCTTCCGATCACGATCGTGGTGGGTACCTCGGCCGCAGGTGCCGCGGAATCACGAATCACACCGGCGAGGTCGGGAACGGCCGGGTGCCCTCGGTCGGCGACGACGAGGCTGGCAAATCTGCCGAACCGCCCCGCGGCCACCGCCCACGCGAGTTCGGCACCGGTCCCGCTGCCCACCAGGTGGACCCACGGCAGTGTCAACTCGTCGAGGACGGCGAAGACATCGGCGGGTACGAGTCCGTCGGTGCGGTCGAGCACGACGGTCCGCAGATCCGAGTTGTGGAGCCTCTCGCACACGGCATCGAACACATCAGCGGTCTCGCCGGTTCCGGGCAGCAGCAGCACCGTGTGTCTGCTCACCGGCCCGTCGATCCGGACGTGGACACTGCCTCCCTGCGTTGACACCGTCGTCGTCTCCATGTCGGGCACGCTACACGCAGGTCCGCACCGTTCCCGACATTGCGGTCCCGCGTTCCACGTTCTATGGTTCATTACATGAGTAATGAACCGATGAACCTGACGCGATCCGGCGGGTTCATCGTGGCGACCGACGGAGCGCAGCCCCTCTTCCGCCAGATCGCGGAACTCGTCGAGAACTCCATCCTCGACGGCACCTTCATCGAGGACGAGCAGGTTCCCTCGACGAACGAACTCGCTGCCTTCCACCGGATCAATCCCGCCACCGCGGCCAAGGGACTGAGTGCCCTCGTGGCCGACGGCATCCTCTACAAGAAGCGAGGAATCGGCATGTTCGTCACCCCCGGAGCCCGTGAGAAGGTCCGCGCGCAGCGACGCGCGAGCTTTGCGCAGCAGTACATCGCCCCGCTCGTCCGCGAGGCCGACAAGCTCGGCATGAGCGTCGACGAGCTCAAGGACCTCCTCGACACCTGGGATACTCCATGAAGCACACGACGTCGAACTCTCCCGCGACCCCCGACCGACCGACCCCCGGCTCACCGACACCCACCTCCGCACCACCGCCGGACCGCGACGACGTCGTCGTGCGCGCCCGGGCGGTCGGCAGACGGTTCGGCGACGTCGCGGCTCTGTCCGACGTGGATCTCACGCTCGGCGGCAATACGATCTACGGCCTGCTCGGACGCAACGGAGCCGGCAAGTCCACCCTCATGCAGCTGATCGCCGGTCACCTGCGCCCCACGTCCGGCCGCATCGAGGTCTTCGGCACCGACCCCTACGAGAACGACGCCGTCCAGCAACAACTGTGCTTCGTCGCCGACAGCCGGCGCTATCCCGACGACATGTGTGTCGGTCACGTGCTCGCCGCGGCCACCGCGCTGCTCCCGCTGTGGGATGCCGACTACGCGGACCGGCTGGTCGACGCGTTCGCGCTACCGCGCGGCCGCAAGGCCAAGAAGCTCTCGCGCGGCATGACATCCGCGCTCGGCATCGTCGTCGGGCTCGCATCCCGCGCACCCGTCACCGTCTTCGACGAGCCCTACCTCGGTCTCGACGCCGTGGCACGCGAGATGTTCTACGACGAGTTACTCGTCGACTACGCCGAGAATCCACGCACGATCGTGCTGTCCACCCACCTCGTCGACGAGGTCGCCGACCTCCTCGAACACGTGCTCGTGCTCGACCGCGGTCGACTCGTGCTCGACGAGGACACCGATGCGCTGCGCACGCGGGCTGCCGTGGCGCAGGGGCCCTCCGACGACGTCGCCCGGTTCGTCGGTGACAGCACCGTGCTGCATCGGGAACGGCTCGGCGGCACCGCCCGGGTCACCTTCCTGCGCGACGATCCGCACGTCGACGCCCGTCGTCCCGCCGACGTCGACGTCAGACCGGTGTCCCTCCAGGATCTGGTCGTGCATCTCCACCGCAACCCGGACGCCGTCCCGAACCCCGGCCCCGGGACCGTCACCGTCGACCAGGAGGCCTCGCTGTGACCACCGCACTCGCCCTGCCCGCCCCCGTCGACACCGGTTGGTCACGTGTCGCGTCGATCGCGCGGGTCCAGATCGTCTCGTGGCGCCTGCTGCTGGCGTGGCCGATCGCGATCCTCGCCGTGGCATTCACGATCCCGTGGGTGATCTTCGCCCTGGTCGATACCGGGCAGCAGTACAACGTCACCGGCAGTGTGCTGTCGGCGTACGGATTCGTCGTCGCGTTCTACATGGTGTCGATGACGCAGATGATGCCGTTCACGATCGGGCTCGGCAGCACCCGCCGCCAGTTCGTGGCCGCGGTCACGGCGATCGGTCTGGCCGAATCGTTCGTGTTCGCGGCCGCGTTCCAGACGCTGTCGGTCCTCGAAGCCGCCACCGGAGGGTGGGGTGTGGACATGCGCATGTTCGGCGTGCTCCGGTTCGTCACCGACAGCACCGTCCTGCAGTTCCTGTGCTACTTCGCGACGATGTCGTTCGTGGTCGCGCTCGCGATGCTCCTCGGTGCGATCCAGCACCGGTGGCCCACCACCGGGATCCTCGCCGCGGGAGCCGTCGTGATCGGCGTCGGCGGTCTCGCCGCGATCGTACTGACCTGGACCCAGTCCTGGTCGTCGCTGTGGTCGTGGTCGGCCGACTCGCCCCGCGCGGTCACCCTCGTGGCACTGCCGTTGTGCGTCGCCGCGGCCTGTCTGGCCGGCGCGTGGCAGGTCGTGCGGAACGACTCGCCCTGACCTGCACCTGCCGGCGTCCCGTACACCGTCAGGGCAGGGTGAGGATCTCGCTGCCCGTCTCGGTGACCACCAGCGTGTGCTCGAACTGAGCGGTCCACTTGCGGTCCTTGGTGACGACCGTCCATCCGTCGTCCCAGATCTCGTAGTCGGGGGTACCGAGGTTGATCATCGGCTCGATCGTGAACACCATGCCGGGTTCGATGATCGTGTCGATGTCGGGACGGTCGTAGTGCAGGATCACCAATCCGTTGTGGAAGGTCTCCCCGATGCCGTGCCCGGTGAAGTCGCGCACCACGCCGTACCCGAACCGGTCGGCGTACGACTCGATGACCCGGCCGATCACGTTGAGGGCACGACCCGGCTTGACCGCCTTGATGCCCCGCATCGTCGCCTCCCGGGTGCGTTCGACGAGGGTTCGTACCTCGTCGGACACGTCGCCGGCGAGAAAGGTGGCGTTGGTGTCGCCGTGCACACCGTGGATGTAGGCGGTCACATCGATGTTGACGATGTCACCGTCCTCGACGACGGTCGAGTCCGGGATTCCGTGGCAGATCACCTCGTTGAGCGAGGTGCAGCAGGACTTGGTGAATCCGCGGTAGCCGAGCGTCGACGGATACGCGCCGTGGTCGCACATGTACTCGTGCGCGATGCGGTCGATCTCGTCGGTGGTCACTCCGGGCGCGACAGCGGCGCCGGCCTCGGCGAGCGCCTGCGCCGCGATCTTCGATGCGATCCGCATCTTCTCGATCGTCTCGGGTGTCTGCACCCAGGGTTCGTTGCCCTCCTGCGCCGTCGGCTTCCACGCGTACTCGGGTCGTTCGATCGAGTTCGGCACGGTACGGATCGGCGTGGGAGTTCCGGGGACGAGCGGGGCACGGGTGGACATGACGTCCAGATTAGCGCCCGCACCCCACCCTCCCCGAGAGTCGGGGTCGCTCAGCGCGCTGCTCCCTGACGCAACAGGAACCGCTGCACCTTCCCGCTCGGTGTCTTCGGCAGATGCGGCACGAAGTGCACCGCACGCGGATAGGCGTGCGCAGCGAACTTCGTCTTCACCAGCTTCTGCAGCTCGGCTTCGATCGCGTCGTCGCCGTCCACACCCTCGCGGAGCACGACGAACGCCTCGAGAACCTCACCGCGCAGATCGTCGGGCATGCCGACGACAGCGGCCTCGACCACGTCCGGGTGCATCACCAGCACGGACTCGACATCGAACGGGCCGATTCGGTACCCGGCCATGATGATCACATCGTCGTCGCGCGACGAGAAGAAGAAGAACCCGTCCTCGTCGACCTTGCCCGCGTCACCGGTGAGATACCAGCGCCCGTCCGGGCTGAACCGCGCGGCGGTCTTCTCCGGTGCGTCGACGTATCCGGTGAACCACACCAGCGGACTCGCCTGCACGTCGATCGCGACGCGGCCGAGTTCGCCGGGCGCGGCGATCTCGTCGGAGTCGTCGCGCAGCACCGCGCACGTCCAACCCGGCAACGGCTTGCCCATGGACCGTTCGGGAACGTCTTCGCGGAGACCGTCGGCCCACGCGTCCACGACGAACATGCCGTGCTCGGTCTGCCCGTACTGGTCGCGTACGACGACCCCGAGCGTGTCCCTCGACCACGCCAGGACGTCGGGGGTGAGGGGTTCACCGGCCGACGAGGCACGCCGCAACCGGATCGGCGGGTGACCGGCGGTGTCGGCCCGCAACGCCCGATAGACCGTGGGAGCGGCAGCGAAGTTGGTGACACCGAACCGTTCGAGCACCTGCCAGGTCAGCGCCGGCGAGAATCCTGCGTGCAGCAGGATGCTGCGTCGTCCGGCCGCCATCGGGCCGAGCAGCGCGTAGTACAGCCCGTAGGCCCAACCCGGATCGGCGGCGTTCCAGAAGACGTCGTCGTCTCGTACGTCGAGTCCGAACTCCAGATACGCCTGGAAGGACGCCAACGCCTTCACCGGGACGGGAACCCCCTTGGGGGTGCCGGTGGTGCCCGAGGTGAACAGCTGGACGAGGCCACCGGCCCCGCCGACCGGAACCGCCGCCGCGCGCGGGTCGTCGGCCGCATGGGACGCGAGGAGTCCGGCGAAGTCCAACCCCACTCCCCCGCCGTCCCCGGCGACGACGATCTGCCACGGCGCGTCCTCGGGAATGTCCTCTCCCGGAGCGAGCTTCGCCACCTGGTCTCCGTCGGCGACCACGACCTTCGCGCCGCTCGACCGCAGCCGGAAGGCGATGGCGGGCGGCGCGAACGCGGTGAACAAGGGGACGTGTACGGCGCCGCGACGCCAGATCCCGAGCAGAGCCACGACGAGATCGGCGGACTTGCCCATGAGCGTCGCGACGTGGTCGCCCGGCTCGACACCGAGCTCGGCGAGCGCCGCCGCGAATCGCGCGGATCGTTCGGCCAGTTCCCCGTACGTCAGGTCGGTGGCGGTCAGATCGGCGTCGACCACGGTGAACGCGACCGCGTCGGCGGGATGGTCGTCGCACAGCAACCGCGCGGCCGAGGCATCCGGGGTGTCGAAGCGGTCCAGCAGTTCCTTCACTCGGGTCGCGGTGTCCGCCATGCGGTCCGTCCTCTCGTCGGTCGTCTGATCCCGGGGTCCCACTCGAGACCCGTCACCACATATGATCCGAGTCACAGTTGTGTTCCGATACCCCCGGAAAGGGGTGGCAGAAAGTGGCGCCCGGATCATCGTCCCTGCTCCGTCCCCGTGACAGCGACGCCCTGCGCAGCGAACTGCGGCGCGCGGCGGGTCACACGGGTGTACCCGTCGTGTTCGCCGGAGAGGTGCACGACGGCGCCCTGTACCTGAGCGAATTCCTCGGTACCCGCACCAACGGCCTCGCGGGTGTGGTCGTGCCACCGCGGGCCGGGCTCGGGGGACGTGCGCTCGACGAGTCACGACCGATCACGGTGCCCGACTATCGCAGCGCATCGTCGATCACCCACCATTTCGACCGCCCGGTGCTCGGGGAAGGGCTGCGCTCGATTCTCGCGGTCCCCGTCGTCGTCGGCGGGGCCGCCCGCGCCGTTCTCTACGGCGCGGTCCGCGAACGCCTCCCGTTCGGCGACCGGGTACTGAGCACGTTCGTGCAGGCCGCGGATCGTCTCGCGCGCGAACTCGCGGTCCGCGACGAGGTCGACCGGCGGATGGCGATGCTCGCACACACCGTCCCGGACGACCGGGATTCGGTGGCGGAGTCGGAGGTGCGGGAGGTGTACGCCGAGCTTCGCATCCTCGCCGACGACATCGACGATCCCGATCTGCAGCAGCGGCTGCGCGGTCTCGCGCGGCGACTCTCCGGCAACCCCGACGACGCGGACCGGGGTGGGCCGGTACCTGCGCTGTCACCGCGGGAGATCGATGTGCTCGCGCACGCGGCGCTCGGCTGCACGAACGTGGAGATCGCGCGCCGCCTGTCGGTGGGACCGGAGACGGTCAAGAGCTATCTGCGCAGCGCCATGAGCAAACTCGACGCGCACACCCGCCACGAGGCGGTCGTGGCGGCACGGAAGGTGGGCCTGCTGCCGTGAGCACCGCTCGCCGCCGCCCCGTACCTACTGCTCCGCGTACTCGGGCGGCAGCGCCGCGAACATGTCACGGGTGACGGCGACCGCGTTGTCCGAACTGCCTCCTCGTACGACGAGCGTCGCGAATGCGAGGTTCCCGCGGTACCCGACGAACCAGGCGTGCGACCCGCCCTCGACCTCGGCCTCGCCGGTCTTGCCGTAGACCTCTCCCTGATCACGGATCCTGTCCGCGGTGCCGCTGGTGATGACCAGACGCATCATCCCGCGGAGACCGTCGACCATCTCGGGTGTGATCGGCGTGCCGTCGCCGTCCACGACGGTGTCCCGGCCCTCGATGAGGTAGGGCACGGGCGTCCGCCCGTTCGCGACGGTCGCGGCGACCAGCGCCATCCCGAACGGCGACACGAGGACCTTCCCCTGCCCGAAGCCGTCCTCGGTACGTTCGACGAGATCGGCCGCGGGCGGCACCGATCCGGTGACCGCGGGCATCCCGGTGATGTCGTACCCGACACCCACACCGAACTGCGCGGCGGCGACGGTGAGGTCGTCGGCATCCATCTCGGAGGCGAGTTTCGCGAAGGTGGTGTTGCACGAGCGCGCGAAGGCGGTGGCCATGGGGACCGTGCCGAGCGCGAACTCGTTGTAGTTGGGCACGCTGCGCTCACCGATGGTGATCCGGCCCGGGCACGGGACGAGGGTGTCGGGGGTCGCGAGGCCGTTGGCGATGGCGGCACCCGACGTAATGATCTTGAAGGTGGATCCGGGCGGATACTGGCCCGTCAGCGCGACCGGCCCGTCCCGGTCGGCGGCCGCGTTCTGTGCGACCGCGAGCACGGCACCCGTGTCGGTCTCGATCACGACCATCATGGCCTGATCGGTACGGGCGTCCACAGCGGCCTGCGCGGCCACCTGGATCGGGCGATCGAGGCTGACGGAGAACGACGGCGCGGGTTGCGGGGGCGTCTCGGTGAGCACGCCGGTCTCACCGCCGTACTGGTTGACGAGTACGACACTCCAACCGGCAGTCCCGTCGACCTCGTCGATCACCGTCTTCTTGATCTGCCCGATCAGGTCGGGGGCGAACGTGCGGTCGGTCGCGACGAGATCGGCCTGCTCGGTCACGACGACCCCGGGTATTGCAGCCAGGGTCCCGGCAACCGTGTCGTAGTCTTCCTCCCGTAAGCGGACGATGTGCTCCGTTCCGGTCGACGCGGTGGCGGATTCGGCGATCGACTGGGCCGTGATCGACGCATCGAACCGGGCCAGTGCCGCAGCGAGCCCACGCGCTGCGCCGGACACGTCGGGGCTCCGCGCGGCGTCGAATCCGATGCCGTACACCGTTCCGGGCACGAGGACGTCGCTGCCGGCGTGTTCGTTGACACGCGCCCGCGGGGCCGGTGTGCTGCGCAGATACATCTTCTGGGTGTCGCCGAGTTGCGGGTGCAGCACGGACTTCGTCCACCGCACCACCCATCGGCTCCCGCTGCGCCCCATATGGAGCTCACCGGTGTACTGCCAGACCCGGTCCTTCGGCAGGTGCCACGTGTACTCGTACGCGACGGTCGCCGCATCATCCGACATCCGCACTCCGGCGGTGGCGGCGTCGAGCGACTCGGCCTGCAGGGTGTCCCACACCTCCGCAATGGCGACCTCGGCGTCCTCCGGGCGATCGGTGTGCGCCGCGGCCGCGACGATGTCGCGTACGGCGAGGTCGTCGAGGAACGCCGCAGCCGACGCCTCCGGGCCCGTGGGCTGCGAAGCGCATGCCGCGGTCATCCCTACCACCGCAGCGACAGCCGCGACGAGGGCGATGATTCTGGGTGCGACCGGACGCACCACGGTCGGTCGAGCGTTCATCGCCCGTCATCGTATGTGCGGGATGCCCGGGATCCGGGGATTCGGACGCGTCGGGGAGCCCGCGCTCAGTCCAGGAGCACCGTCGAGAAGGTCGCGACCTGACGGAATCCGACGCGCGCATAGGCCGCGCGCGCCCGGACGTTGAAACTGTTGACGTACAGGCTGGGCAGGCGCCCGCCCGCGGCGACGGCCACCGCCACGGCGGCCGTACCCGCGGTGCCGAGTCCGCCTCCGCGTCGTGCCGGATCCACCCACACCCCCTGGATCTGGCCGACCGACGAGGACAGTGAACCCACCTCCGCCTTGAAGACCACCGATCCGTTCTCGAACCGGGCCCAGGCGCGGCCCGCCGCGATGAGACCGGCGACGCGACGCCGGTAGCCGGCCCCGCCGTCACCCGAGCGCGGGTCGATACCCACCTCCTCGATGAACATCGCGACGGCGGCGGGCAGGTAGGCGTCGAGTTCGTCGGGCCGGACCCGCCGCACCGCGGGATCGGACGCGACGAGAGGATCCCGGTCGAGAACCATCAGCGGCTGCTCGGCCCGGACCTCGCGGGCCGGGCCCCAGCCCGGTTCGAGCAATTCCCACATGGGCAGCGTGTGCTCGGCACGGCCGACGAGCGATGAGCAGAGCCGCGGGCCACGGGCCGCCCGATCGGCGAACGCTCGGATGTCGTCGGGTTCGCCGAGCAGTGGAATGAGGTTGGCACCGGAGAAGCACAGCGACTGTTCGGGGCCTCCGCGGCTCCACATCTCGCCACCGAACAACCGGTGGTCGAGGCCGTACTCCTCGACCCGGCCCGCCACCATGCACGTCGCCACCGGATCACGGGCGAGCACCCGTTTCACGGCGGCGCTGTCCCGGCCTCCCAACGACCGGACCCCCAGAAGCTTGAGCACTCGCTCACCACCCGTCGACAAGCCGATACGTGATCAGGGTGCCACGCGTCACGCCCGCATGGAAATCGGTGTTCCGATCCGCCCACCGCCCGACACCTCACGTGCACCACACGTCCCGTGCGCCGCGGTGGCCACCGGGGTTGCGCTCAGCCGACGGTGATGGTGGGGGATCCTGCCGCGTCGTCGCCCATCTCCTCGGCGATGCGCATCGCCTCCTCGATCAGGGTCTCGACGATCTGCGCCTCGGGGACCGTCTTGATGACCTCCCCCTTGACGAAGATCTGTCCCTTGCCGTTGCCGGAAGCCACACCCAGGTCCGCCTCGCGTGCCTCACCCGGGCCGTTGACGACGCAGCCCATCACCGCGACACGCAACGGCACGTCCATGCCCTCGAGTCCGGCGGTGACCTCGTCGGCCAGTGTGTACACATCGACCTGGGCGCGTCCGCAGGACGGGCACGAGACGATCTCGAGCTTGCGGGGACGCAGATTCAGCGACTGCAGGATCTGGGTTCCGACCTTGATCTCCTCGGCGGGCGGCGCCGACAGGGACACCCGGATCGTGTCGCCGATGCCCTCGGAGAGCAGAGCACCGAAGGCGACGGCCGATTTGATCGTGCCCTGGAACGCGGGCCCGGCTTCGGTGACACCGAGGTGCAGCGGGTAGTCGCACTGCGCGGCGAGTTGCCGGTACGCCTCGACCATGACGACGGGGTCGTTGTGCTTGACGGAGATCTTGATGTCGCCGAAGCCGTGCTCCTCGAAGAGGCTCGCCTCCCACAGTGCGGATTCGACGAGTGCCTCGGGGGTGGCCTTGCCGTACTTCTTCATCAGGCGCGGATCGAGGGAGCCTGCGTTGACACCGATCCTGATGGGAATCCCTGCGTCGCCGGCAGCCTTCGCAACCTCCTTGACGCGCCCGTCGAACTCCTTGATGTTGCCCGGATTCACGCGCACGGCCGCACAACCCGCGTCGATCGCGGCGAAGATGTAGCGCGGCTGGAAATGGATGTCGGCGATGACCGGGATCTGGCTCTTCTTCGCGATGGTGGCGAGCGCGTCGGCGTCCTCCTGTCGGGGGCAGGCGACACGCACGATGTCGCAGCCGGAGGCCGTGAGCTCGGCGATCTGCTGGAGGGTCGCGTTCACGTCGTGGGTCTTGGTCGTGCACATCGACTGCACCGACACGGGATGGTCGCTGCCGACCCCGACACCACCGACCATCAGCTGTCGGGTCTTGCGTCGCGGCGCGAGGACCGCGGGAATCTCGGGCATGCCCAGTCCGACGGGGCTTGTCACAGTTCGCCTTCTTTCGTAGCTACCGGCCGATTCTACCGGTGCAGCTCAGAACAGCTTGATGGGGTTGACGATGTCCGCTGTGAGAGTCAGCACCATGAATGCGCCACCGATGACGACCGCGACGTACGTCAGCGGCAGAAGCTTCATGTAGTCGACGGGAGCCCCGACGGGCTTGCCTCGCAGGTTCCGGAACCAGTTGCGGATCCGCTCGTAGATCGCCACGGCCATGTGTCCACCGTCCAGCGGCAGCAGCGGCACCAGGTTGAACGCGCCGAGGAAGAAGTTCAGTTGCGCGAGCAGCAACACGAACGACTGCCAGATGCCGCGCTCGGCGAACTGCCCACCGATCACGCTGGCGCCCACGACGCTGACCGGGGTGTCGATCGACCGTTCGCCGCCCGTCACCGCCGTCCACAGATCGGAGACCTTGCCCGGCAGCGACACCAACGCCTCGGCGGTGCGTGCCGCGAGATATCCGGTGAATCCGAAGGTGGCGGGAACCGCTTCGAGCGGGCCGTACTCGAGGACGGGCGGTTCGGCACCGACGCCGATCGCGCCGACCGTCCGCGAGACCGGCTCGGCATCGGCGACGTCGCTCTCGTACACCCAGCGCTGCACCTGCTGGACCGCGACGGGCACGGTGAGGGTCTCGTCGCCGCGTTCGACCGTGAAGTCCGCGGGGCCGGTGAGCGCCCGGGTGCTGCGCACGAGGTCCTCGAAGGTCTCGACCGGGGTGCCGCCCACAGCGACGACGACATCTCCGACCTGCAGGCCGGCGTCCTGCGCCGGTCCCGTGCCCTGGCACTCGGACGGCGCGTAGCCGCCCTCCTCCCCCGCCTGCGTCGGTGCCGCACAGTCGAGAGACCCGATGACCGCGCGGTCGTCGGTGTTGGGCAACCCGGACGTCACGGCGAGCCCGAAGATCAACGCGATGCCGAGCACGAAGTTCATGGCGATGCCACCGGACATCACGACGAGCCGTTTCCACGTCTTCTGCTTGTACATCGCCCGGTCGACCTCGTCGGGGGCGAGCTCGTCGAGTGCGGTCATTCCCGCGATGTCACAGAAACCACCGGCGGGGATCGCCTTGAGCCCGTACTCGGTCTCGCCGCGGCGGAACGCGAAGACCTTCGGGCCGAACCCGATGTAGTAGCGCCGGACCTTCATGCCGAGCTTCTGTGCGGTCCACATGTGGCCCGCCTCGTGCAGGGCGATGGACACGGCGATGCCGAGGGCGAACAACACGACGCCCAGAACGAACAGCATGTGCGGCCGATCCTCCTACTTCACGAGTGCGCGAGCCCGGTCGCGGGCCCAGCCGTCGGCGGCGAGCACGTCGTCGACGGTGGCGGGTTCGGCCGACCACTCGTCGGCCTCGCTCAGCACCGCTTCGACGGTACCGACGATCCGCGGGAACGTCACCTCACCGGCGAGGAAGGCCTCGGCTGCGATCTCGTTCGCGGCGTTGTACACCGCGGTGAGGCAGCCGCCACCGACTCCGGCGGCGCGCGCCAGGGCGATCGCGGGGAACACCTCGTCGTCGACGGGTTCGAACTCCCAGGTCGACGCCGTCGTGAAGTCGAGTGCCGGGGCGGCGTCCGGCACTCGATCCGGCCAGCCGAGCGCCAGCGCGATGGGCAACTTCATGGACGGTGGGGACGCCTGGGCCAGGGTCGATCCGTCGACGAACGTCACCATCGAGTGCACGATCGACTGCGGATGCACGGTCACGTCGATCCGGTCGTAGTCGATCCCGAACAGCAGATGCGTCTCGATCAGCTCGAGCCCCTTGTTCACCAGCGACGCCGAGTTGAGGGTGTTCATCGGGCCCATCGACCACGTCGGATGCGCGCCGGCCTGCTCCGGCGTGACCGCCTCGAGTTCCGCAGCGCTCCACCCCCGGAACGGCCCGCCCGATGCGGTCAGGACGAGCCGGGCGACCTCGTCCGCGGTTCCGCCGCGCAGGCATTGTGCGAGCGCGGAATGTTCCGAGTCGACGGGCACGATCCGGCCGGGCGCGGCAGCACCGAGAACGAGGGACCCTCCGGCGACCAACGACTCCTTGTTGGCGAGCGCGAGCCGTGCACCGGACTCGAGCGCCGCGAGGGTCGGGCCCAGCCCCAGGGCACCGACGAGTGCATTGAGCACCACGTCGGCGTCGGTGTCACGCACCAGGTCGGTGACGGCATGCGGGCCGCTACGCGCGGGCACGTCGAGCCTCGCCGCCGCAGCGGGATCGGCGACCGCGACGTCGGTGACACCGGTGGCGTGGATCTGTTCGCGCAGCAGATCGATGTTGCCGCCGCCGGCAGCCAGACCGACGACCTCGAATCGGTCGGGGTTCGCCGCGATCACCTCGAGCGCCTGGGTTCCGATGGACCCGGTGCTGCCGAGGAGCAGGACTCGTGTGCGTGGGGAGGATGCTGTGTCGGCCACGTGCTCATTGTTCCCGATGCCGGAGTGTGCGGCCGCACCGGTCGCGGTGGGTCGGCGCGGCGCACCGAACGGTGCCCCCACTTCGTACGACGCCCGGTCGTATGTCACGATTGTCGGCAACGAGACCGACTTGGCGAGCAGGAGGAAACCGTGGCCGGGACCGAGTTGCAGACCACTCACGAGTACACGGACGAGGTTCCGTCGGCTGAGTGGGGATGGAGCGGAGAAGCTCCGAAGCTGTTCCGCACCCTGGGCTGGATCGTCGCGGCGTTCCTGCTGCTGATGATGATCGGCAATCACACCGGGCACGTCGAGGACCTGTACCTGATCGGCTTCGCGGCCGCGATCGTGTTCATCCTCGTCCGCGACATCGTCCGGCGCCGCAAGCCGCGGTAACCACGAGCGAAGACCGGCGACACCCGGGACGCCCACGAGGCGCCCGGGTGTCGTCGTCTGCGCGGGCGCAGGGCGCGCACCGGCCTCACCACGAAGAATGCGAACGCGCCCCTCCTCGGCCGGTCACCCCTCGGCGGCGAGCTGCCCGCACGCGGCCGCGATCTCCTGACCGCGGGTGTCACGCACCGTGCACGGCACACCCTGCGCCTGAACTCTCCGCACGAACTCGCGTTCGACGGGTTTCGGGCTGGCATCCCATTTGCTGCCCGGGGTGGGGTTGAGCGGGATGAGGTTGACGTGCACGAGCGGACCGAGTGCCTTGCGCAGCTTCTTGCCGAGCATGTCGGCACGCCACGGCTGGTCGTTCACGTCGCGGATCAGCGCGTATTCGATCGAGACCCGCCGTCCGGTCTTGTCGGCGTAGTACCGGGCGGCGTCGAGTACCTCCGCCACCGACCATCGGTTGTTGACCGGCACCAGTGTGTCGCGCAGCTCGTCGTCCGGGGTGTGCAGCGACACGGCGAGGGTCACGTGCAGGTCTTCGTCGGCGAGGCGGCGGATCGCGGGGGCGAGACCGACCGTGGACACCGTCACCGACCGCTGTGAGAGACCCAGCCCCTCGGGGGCGGGTGACGTGATGCGACGCACCGCCGCCACGACCCGCTTGTAGTTGGCCAGGGGCTCGCCCATGCCCATGAACACGATGTTCGACAGCCGGCCCGGTCCGCCGGGGACCTCGCCGTCACGCAGGTCCGCGGCAGCCGCGCGAACCTGGTCGACGATCTCGGCGGTGCTCAGGTTGCGGTCGAGACCACCTTGGCCCGTCGCGCAGAACGGGCACGCCATCCCGCACCCGGCCTGGCTGGAGATGCACAGGGTCGCACGGTCGGGGTAGCGCATCAATACGCTCTCGAGCAGCGTCCCGTCGCCCGCGCGCCACAGCGTCTTGCGGGTCTGTCCGCCGTCGCATTCGATGTGTCGCACCGCGGTGAGCAGCGGCGGGAACAACGCGTCCCCCACCTGTCGTCGCAGCGATGCCGGCAGATCGGTCATCTTCTCGGGGTCGGCTTCGAGCCTGCCGTAGTACTGGCGCGCGAGCTGATCGGCCCGGAACGCGGGCAGTCCCAGGTCCCGCACCGCGTCGCGTCGCTGATCGGCGTCGAGATCGGCGAGGTGCCGCGGCGGCATCCCGCGCTTGGGCGCATCGAACACGAGGGGAAGGGTGGCAGACATAATGATCCATTGTCCCATGATTTCGGAGGTTCAGGGCACCCGCGCGGTGTGATACTCACCCACTGCACTCGTCGGGGGGAGGACGATGGGGGCCATGGCCACCGGAATCGACCCCGTGTACGCACGCTCCTGGCTGCTGGTTCCGGGCGCGGACCGCGACCGGTTCGGCGCGGCGGCGTCCTCCGCCGCCGACGCCGTCGTCCTCGACCTCGAGGACGCCGTCCCGCCCGACGACAAATCCTCGGCACGCGCAGCCGTCATCGACTGGTTGCGTGCCGGGAACACCGCGTGGGTGCGCATCAACGACGCCACCACCCCGCACTGGTGCGACGACGTGGACGCACTCGCGGGGGTGCCCGGCCTCGCGGGAGTCATGCTGGCGAAGACGGAGAGCGGGCAGCAGGTCGAAGCCACCCACGAGGCGCTGGCCGCGACGCTGCCCGTGCTGGTGCTCATCGAGTCCGCCGCGGGCCTCGAGGCCGTACCCGAGATCGCGCGGGCGGAGGGCACGTTCCGGCTGGCGTTCGGCAGCGGCGACTTCCGGCGCGACACGGGGATGAGCGACTCCCCGCTCGCGCTGGCCTATCCGCGGTCGCGACTGGTGATCACGAGCCGCGCGGCGCGCCTGCCCGGGCCGATCGACGGCCCCTCCCTGACCGACGACCCGCAGATCCTCGAGCGGGAAGCCCACCTGACCCGTGAAATGGGGATGACCGGGAAACTCTGTACGACACCCGACCGAGCCCCGTACGCCAACGCGGCACTCAGTCCCGACTCCGACGACATCGCCTGGGCACGGACGATCATCGCGCGTGTCGGGGAGGACGGAAGCGGCGTGCGTGACGGGAGTGACCTGCCGAGACTCGCAAAGGCGAAGAAGATCACCCGGCTGTCCCGGATCTTCGGCCGCTGACTGCCCGCCGGGTGCGATCCGGGACCACCAGTCCGGCGGCTCGACGGCGGATGTGCAGCCGATAACGCACGGTCAAAGCGGTTCCCGGGGTCTCGCGCCACGCCCGCGCGGCGATCTCGGGCCCGAACTCGATCCGCAGGACCTGTCCGAGTGCGTCGCGGTCCGGGAACGACCACTCGGTGTCGATACGGCGCAGGTCGAAGCCCTGGGTCTCGAAGAAGGCCTCCACCACGTCCGGCCGATAGTGCGGCAGATCGGCGCGCATCCACTTGCCGTACGGGTGGGCAGTGGCGTCGAGATCCACGACGGCCAGTGCACCACCGGGTCGCAACACCCGCATCGCCTCGGTGATCCCGGCACCGCATCCGGGCCCGAAGAAGTACGCGGTTCGGGCGTGCACGAGGTCGACCGACGAATCCGGGAGGGGAAGTGCGGCGGCAGACCCGTCGACGACGGTCACGGATCCGACGCCGGCTACCCGGCGGCGCGCGGCCGCCCGCAACGGCGGGTGCGGTTCGACACCGACGACGGACCGGGCGTCCGCCGCGAACATCGGCAGGTGGAATCCGGTGCCGCAGCCGACGTCGACGACGTCGCGACCGGCCCAGTCGACGGCCTCCCGCAGCGCCGCGTACACGGCGCCGCGGGTGTCCTGGGCCCGGTTCTCCACCTCGTACACGGCGGGCCAGTGCCAGATGTTGGGGCTCGCGATGACACCCCGGTCGTCTCCCCGTCGTGAGCCCACCGTGTGCCTACACGAACACGGTGAGGATCAGCCAGGTCACGAACGCGGAAGGCAGGATCGAATCGAGCCGGTCCATGATGCCGCCGTGTCCCGGCAGCAGCGTGCCCATGTCCTTGATCTTCAGATCTCGCTTGACCTGCGACTCGATGAGGTCGCCCGACGTCGCGGTGAGCACGAGGACCGCTCCGAGCACCACACCGACCCACCAGGGCCCGTCGAGCATCAGTGTGACGGTGAGGACACCGGCCACCACACACGCGACGAGAGAACCGCCGAAGCCCTCCCAGGACTTCTTCGGGCTGATCGCCGGGACCATCGGGTGCCGACCGAACAACACACCGGCGGTGTAGCCGCCGATGTCGGACGCCACACACACGATCATGAGGCAGAACACGCGCTGCGCGCCCTGCTCGTCGAGCACCATGAGGGTGGCGAACGACGCGAGCAGCGGCAACCATGCGACGGTGAACACCGACACCGCGGTGTCGCGCAGGTAGTTGTGTGGCTGCGCGGCGAGTCCGTGGTCGAACAGCCGCCAGAGCATCGTCACCACCACGGTGCCGGCGAACCCGGCGAGAACCCCGGTGGTTCCGTACGGCCAACCGAGCCAGATCGTCGCCTGCCCACCCAGCAGCAGTGGGACACGGGGAACGAGCACGTCGGCTTCGCGCAGCCTCTTGGTGACCTCCCACGTCGCGATGGCGATGGCGCCACCGACCACGGCGAACCACGCCGTCGGCGCGAACAGCAGGATCACGATGACGAGCGCACCGAGACCCACGCCGACACCGATCGCGGCGGGTAGGTTCCGGCCGGCGCGGGACGCCGGCGCGGACGCCTTCTCCGGTTGCGGGACTGCAGGGGTGATGCCGGAGTCCGCTCCGGCATCGAGTGGAAGCTGCGGATCGGACGATCCGTCGGCTCGACCCACCGTCAGACCTCCATCAACTCGGCTTCCTTGTTCTTGACCAGTTCGTCGATCAGCGCGACGTACTTGGCGGTGGTCTTGTCGAGTTCCTTCTCCGCGCGCACCACCTCGTCCTCACCGGCCTCACCGTCCTTCTGGATGCGGTTCAGCTCCTCCATCGCCTTGCGGCGCACGTTGCGGATCGCGACCTTCGCGTCCTCACCCTTGCCCTTCGACTGCTTGACGAGTTCGCGGCGGCGTTCCTCGGTGAGCTGCGGGACGGAGATGCGGATGATGTTGCCGTCGTTGGTCGGGTTGACCCCGAGATCGGAGTTGCGGATCGCGGTCTCGATGGCGCCGAGCTGCGAGGCCTCGTACGGTTTGACGATGACCATGCGTGCCTCGGGCACGTTGATACTCGCGATCTGCGTCACCGGGGTGGGCGAACCGTAGTAGTCGACGACGATCCGGTTGAACATGCCGGGGTTGGCCCGGCCCGTCCGGATACCGCCGAGATCGTCCTTGGCCACGGTGACGGCCTTGTCCATCTTCTCCTCGGCTTCGAAGAGAGCTTCATCGATCACGGCAGTTCCTCCATGTTCCGTTGTCCAATCATGACCGTACGAGCGTTCCGATCTTCTCACCGGCGACGGCACGAGCGATATTGCCCTTGGTCAGCAGATTGAAGACCATGATCGGCATGGCGTTGTCCATGCACAGGCTGAAGGCGGTCGCGTCGGCGACCTTGAGGTCCTTCTCGATGACCTCGCGGTGTGTGATCTCCTCGAACAGTTCCGCGTCCGGAACCGTGCGCGGATCCGCGGAGTACACACCGTCGACGGCCTTGGCCATCAGCACGACGTCGGCACCGATCTCGAGCGCGCGCTGCGCGGCGGTGGTGTCGGTGGAGAAGTAGGGCATGCCCATCCCGGCGCCGAAGATCACGACGCGCCCCTTCTCGAGGTGACGGCGTGCCCGCAACGGCAGGTACGGTTCGGCGACCTGCCCCATCGTGATGGCGGTCTGCACGCGGGTGTCGATGCCCTGCTTCTCCAGGAAGTCCTGGAGCGCGAGGGAGTTCATGACGGTGCCGAGCATGCCCATGTAGTCCGAACGCGCGCGCTCCAATCCGCGCTGCTGCAGTTCGGCGCCGCGGAAGAAGTTGCCGCCGCCGATCACCACGGCGACCTCGACACCGCTGCGCACCACCTCGGCGATCTGTTCCGCAACCATCGTCACCACATCGGGGTCGAGCCCGACCTTGCCACCGCCGAACATCTCGCCGCCGAGTTTGAGAAGCACCCGGCGGAAACCGGGCCGTTCGTGGGCATCGTCGGACATGACTCTCCTCTGGTTGCGCATGGATCGGCTCCTTCATCCTGCCTCATCGACCCGGCGGAGCCGAGACCGGGCGCGAGGCGACACGCCATCGTTGCCGACGGCGCCCGACACGGCTCGACCCCGCCGGTACAGGTCCGGCGGGGTCGAGCGAACACGGGTCTAGCCGGTGGCGCCGACCTCGAACCGCACGAAGCGGGTGACGGTGGCTCCGGCCTCGTCGAGAAGCGCCTTGACGGTCTTCTTCGAGTCGGTCACGGACGGCTGCTCGAGGAGCACGACATCCTTGAAGTAGCCGTTGACGCGGCCTTCGACGATCTTCGGCAGGGCCTGCTCGGGCTTGCCCTCGGCCTTGGCGGTCTCCTCGGCGATGCGACGCTCGTTGGCGACGATCTCCTCGGGGACCTCGTCCCGGCTCGTGTACTTCGCCTTGAGCGCGGCGACCTGCATGGCGGCGCTGCGGGCAGCCTCGGCGGCGGCGTCGCCGTCACCGGTGTACTCGACGAGCACACCCACGGCCGGCGGCAGGTCGGAGGCACGCTTGTGCAGGTAGACCGCGACGTTGCCGTCGAGAGCGGCGACCCGGCGCAGCTCGAGCTTCTCACCGATCTTGGCGGAGAGCTCCTGGATGAGGGTCGCCACGGTCTTGCCGTCGATCTCGAGCGCGAGCAGCGCGTCGACGTCGGCGGGGCGCGCCTCGGCGGCAGCGGAGACGATCGTGTCGGCGAGCGCCTGGAACTCGGCATTCTTCGCGACGAAGTCGGTCTCCGAGTTCAGCTCGACGAGGACGCCGTCCTTCGCGACGACCAGACCCTCGGCGGTGGAGCGCTCGGCGCGCTTGCCGACGTCCTTGGCGCCCTTGATACGCAGCTGCTCGACGGCCTTGTCGAAGTCGCCGTCGTTGTCGGCGAGAGCGTTCTTGCAGTCCAGCATTCCGGAGCCGGTGAGCTCACGGAGACGCTTGACGTCGGCGGCGGTGTAGTTCGCCATGAGAAGCGAGCCTCCTGTGTCTGTGATGGGAAAGTCTCGGGGTGGGCGTCGATGCGACGGCCCCGACCATGATCTCTCGATCGTCCGGTCGGGGCCGCGCAAGCGATCAGGCCTCGGGGGCTGCGTCCGCCGCGGGGGCGTTCTCGCCGGAGGCGGCCTGCGACAGCAGTTCCTGCTCCCACTCGGGCAGCGGCTCGGCCACGGCCTCGGGCTTGGCGTCCGCGTCGGCGCTCTTCCCTGCGCGGGCCTGCAGGCCCTCGGCGACGGCGGAGGCGACGACCTTGGTGAGCAGAGCCGCGGAACGGATCGCGTCGTCGTTGCCCGGGATCGGGAAGTCGACGAGGTCGGGATCGCAGTTGGTGTCGAGGATCGCAACGACCGGGATGTTCAGCTTGCGGGCCTCACCGACGGCGATGTGCTCCTTGTTGGTGTCGACGACCCACACGGCCGACGGAACCTTCGCCATGTCGCGGATGCCGCCGAGGGTGCGCTCCAGCTTGGTCTTCTCACGCGTGAGCATGAGGATTTCCTTCTTGGTGCGACCCTCGAAACCACCGGTCTGCTCCATCGACTCCAGCTCCTTCAGGCGCTGCAGGCGCTTGTGGACGGTGGAGAAGTTGGTGAGCATGCCGCCGAGCCAACGCTGGTTGACGTAGGGCATCCCGACGCGGGTGGCCTCGTCGGCGATGGACTCCTGAGCCTGCTTCTTGGTGCCGACGAACAGGATCGTGCCGCCGTGCGCCACGGTCTCCTTGACGAACTCGTACGCCTTGTCGATGTACGTCAGGGTCTGCTGCAGATCGATGATGTAGATGCCGTTGCGGTCGGTGAGGATGAACCGCTTCATCTTCGGGTTCCACCGGCGGGTCTGGTGCCCGAAGTGCGCGCCGCTGTCGAGCAGCTGCTTCATGGTGACGACAGCCATGGCTGTTCTCTCTTTCGTGTCGGTTGTCGTGGGTGATCTCGCGATCTCCACCCTGGCGCCCGCATGCCCGCCGAACCCCGCGAGGGGACCGGTCGACGGACATCTGTGACGCACCCACCGACGGTGGATGGCGTCGACGCGCGGACGCGCGAAGTCGATCTGCCTGTGCAGACCGCTCGTCCAGTGTACGAGACCGACCGCCTCGACCACCAACCGGCCGACGCTCGGCGCCCGAAAGTTCGTCTGTGGACAAACCCCTCGGTTGTCCACAGATCGTGAGCGGGGGCTGTCGCGGCACCCGCGAACACGGAAACGTGGCGGGCGTGCAGCTTCCGTCACCGTCCTGCGCCGCCACGGCGATCGCGCTCGTGCTGTGCGCCGTCGCATCGGGCCACGCCACCCCTGTCGCGGGTGCCGCGCCGGCCTTCGGGTGGCCGCTGGAACCGCGACCGGCGATCACCCGCGAGTTCGATCCTCCAGCGCAGGACTGGCTGCCCGGTCACCGCGGCGTCGACCTCGCGGCGCGTCCCGGGCAGACGGTCCTCGCCGCAGGCGACGGCACGGTCGCGTTCGCCGGAACGGTCGCCGGGAAACCCGTCGTGTCGATCGATCACGCGGGTGGGTTACGCACCACCTACGAACCGGTCGTCGCGGCGGTCACGGCCGGCCGCCGGGTGCGCTCGGGGGATCCGCTGGGCACCGTGTCCGCCGGCCACGACGGATGCCCGGTACCTGCCTGCCTGCACTGGGGCCTGCGACGGGGCCGCGACGACTATCTCGATCCTCTGCCGCTGGTACAGCGACCGGTGATCCGCCTGCTTCCTGTCGACGGCGGGTAGCCGTCCCGCCGCGGCCACCCGGCGCGGTCAGAGCGGCGCCGCATGCCGTCCCGTCAACGCCGGAAAGTCGTCGGCGACCATCGCCGCGAGTTCGGTGTACGCCAGACGCGTGGCGGGGCGGAGCAGATCGAGCTCGATCTCGGCGCCTTCGGCGAGGTGCTCGTCGAACGGGACGACCTGCAGGGCACGGCACCGCGAGAGGAAGTGGCCGGTGAGCGCATCCATGTCGACGTTGGTCGCACCGGGGCGCGGGGAGCTGATCACCACGACGGTGCGTTCGACCAGTTCGCCGTACCCGTGGTGCTGCAACCAGTCCAGCGTCGCGGCGGCACTGCGGGCACCGTCGACGGCGGGCGACCCGACGAGGACCAGCGCGTCGGCGAGATCGAGCACACCGCGCATCGCCGAATGCATGATCCCGGTTCCGCAGTCCGTGAGGATGATGTTGTAGTACACCTTCAGGATGTCGACGACGTCGCGGTAGTCGGCTTCGCTGAATGCCTCCGACACGGCCGGATCGCGTTCGCTGGCGAGTACTTCCAACCTGCTCGCCGCCTGGGACGTGTGCGCGCGCACGTCCGAATAGCGTTCGATGTCGTCGGCGACCCGCAGGAGATCGCGCACCGTCGAGTCGGTCTGTTGCCGTACCCGTTGGGCGAGGGTGCCGAAGTCCGGATTCGCGTCCACGGCGATCACGCAGTCACCGCGCAACGAGGCGAACGTCGAGCCGAGGCCGATCGTGGTCGTGGTCTTGCCGACTCCCCCTTTGAGGGAGAGCACAGCGATGCGGTAGTCACCGCCGATCGGTTGTCGGATTCGCGCGACCAACTCGTCGTGGTGCGCGGCCGACGCCGACAGGCCCGGGCTGAGAAGCCCCCCGGTGAGTCGATGGACCCCCCTGCGCCAACCCCCGCCGGGAGCGCGACGAGCACGGCGCACGAGAACACCCGACGCGAGGTCGAGGTTCGATGGTTGATGGTCCGGCCCCGCGTTCGTCCCCGCGATCGACGGTTCCCCGAGCCGATCCGGTGCAGGTTCCGCCCGGTCCGGTTCCGGCGCGGGCGGATGCACGGGGGCCTGTCGCACGGATTCGTGTGGTCGGTCCGGTCGAGGATCCCCCGTCGGTCGGGGTTCGCGGGTCGGTTCCCGACCCTGCGGGGTCGCCGCAGCGGGCAGGCGTTCAGCGACAGGGGGCTCTGCAACAGGGGGCTCTGCAACAGGCGGGGACGGTGTGACGGACCGGAGTACCACGTCCGGTGCCGCGGGCCCGCTCGAGGCGCACTCCGGGATACGTGGCGCGTCCGGCGCAGCCACCGCGACCTCCGGTCCGACTGCCGGTTCGGCCGCGATCACCCGTTCCTGCGTGCGAGGAGGCGTGCGAGGAGACACGGGGGCCGGTGTGTCGACCGACGCGGCCGGTGCGGAGGGCTCCGGTACCGCCGGACGCGCCGGAACCGACAGTGGAGCTCCGAGCGGCGTCGACGCCACCGGGCGCTGTGCGGACACGGCCGGTGGCGGAGGCGCCGTCGGTGCCGGGGGCGCGACGGTGGGATCCGGCACGGGTCGAGACGGTGCGTGCTCGCCCGTCACCGGCGGACGCTCGGCTCGGGACGGCGACGCGTGTGGCGCCGGCGCGTGTGGCGGCACCGTCTCCTCGGGTGCGGTGCGCGAGGACCGGCGCAGACCGCGGCGGCCGACGGGTGCGGCGGCAACCACGGATGCGTCGTCCTCCTGCAACCATGCAGGCACGGCCGGGCTCGGTTGCTCGCGCGTCATCTGACTCCCCCCGCATCTTCCCCCGACTCGGACCGCAGCGACGGTATCAAAAGGGACGTATCGACGCCCGTTCACGCCCTCGGATGCGCCTGCTCGTGCACCGCGCGCAACCGTGCGACGGACACGTGCGTGTACAGCTGCGTCGTCGCCAGACTCGAATGCCCCAGCACCTCCTGGACCACCCGCAGATCCGCGCCGCCTTCGAGGAGATGGGTCGCCGCACTGTGCCGCAGTCCGTGCGGGCCCACATCGGGGGCATCCGGAACGGCCGCCACCGTGGCATGCACCACCGTACGTACCTGCCGCTGGTCGATGCGTCCGCCCCGCTTCCCGAGCAGCAGCGCCGGCCCCGACGTGTCCGCGACCAGGTGTGGTCGTCCGTGGGTGAGCCACATGTCGAGGGCGTGTGCCGCGGGCACCCCGTACGGAACGGTGCGCTCCCTGTTCCCCTTGCCGAGGACGCGGACCACGCGCCGGTCACCGTCGATGTCGTCGACATCGAGTCCGCACAGCTCACCGACGCGGATCCCGGTCGCGTACAGCAATTCGACGATGACCCGATCGCGCAACCCGACGGGGTCCAGTTCTCGCGCCCCGGACTCGGCCGCGTCCATGATCGCGACGGCCTGGTCGGCGCGCAGCACCGCGGGCAGAGATCGGTGGGGGCGGGCGGTCGCCAACCGTGCCCCGGGGTCGGCGTCGACCCGGCCGGTCGTGAACAACCACGCCGTGAACATCCGCACCGACGAGGTCCGGCGGGCCACGGTCGATCGCGCCGCCCCCGACTCGACCTGCCTCGCCAACCACGCGCGCAGGGTCGTCAGATCGAGGTCGGTGATCCGGGCGTCGGGGTCTGCGGCGGCGAGTTCGACGAGAACGGAACGCGCGTCGGCGACGTAGGCCCGCAGGGTGTGCACCGACCGGTTTCGTTCCAGCCGGAGATGGTCGGCGAAGTCGTCGACGTGCACAGCGAGGGCGGGCGGCAACGGGCCGTCGCGCGGATCACGATCCATCGTCCCACCGTGCGGCACACCGCCGGTCACGGCAAGCGGACGCGCCGATAGAGTTAGTTCGTGAGTAAAACTATTCCACTGTCGATGCTGTGCGCACTCGCGCTGCTGTCGGCGACGGCACCGCTGGCGACGGACATGTACCTGCCCGGGCTTCCCTCGATGGTGGAAAGTCTGGACACCACAGCAGTCGCGGTACAGCTCACACTCACGACATTCATGGCCGGCCTCGGATTCGGGCAACTGATCGTCGGTCCGCTCTCCGACGGATGGGGACGCCGGCGCCTGCTGCTCGTCGGCACGATCGTCCTGGCGTCGAGCAGCGCGCTGTGCGCGCTGGCACCCAGCGTCGAGGTCCTCATCGCTGCACGCCTCATCCAGGGCTTCAGCGGTGGAACCGGCATCGTCCTGGCCCGCGCCGTCATCGCCGACCGGGCTCGCGGCCGGGAAGCAGCCAAGCTGTTCAGCGTCATGATGATCATCGGTGGCATCGCACCGATCGCCGCTCCGCTACTGGGCGGGGTGCTGCTCGGCCCGATCGGTTGGCGCGGCATCTTCTGGGTCCTCACCGGCGCCGCCGTCGTCATGCTGGCGGGTGTCCTCGCGTTCGTCCCCGAGACCCTGCCCACCGAGAAGCGGCACGGCGGTGGTCTCGCCGCCCTCGCCCGGAACTTCGGATACGTCCTGCACAATCGACGGTTCGTCGGCTACGCCGGTACCTTCGCGCTGAGCTTCGGCGCGATGTTCGCGTACATCTCGGCATCCCCGTTCGTGGTCCAGAACGTCCTGGGAATGTCCGCATCACAGTTCTCGATCGTGTTCGCGATCAATGCGGTCGGATTGGTCGGCGGCAACATCGTCAACACGCGACTGGTGGCGCGGGTCGAGGTGTACACCCTCCTGCGCGCGGGCGTGCTCGTACTGTTCGGCTCCGGCACCCTCCTACTGGTCGGCACCCTCGTCGCCGGCGCCCACGCCTGGTTGATCCTGCCGCTGCTGTGGGTGTGCATCACGAGCCTCGGTTTCGTCATGGGCAACGCCACGGCCCTCGGCCAGGGCGAGGTCCCGGAGGCCGCCGGTACCGGGTCGGCACTGATGGGTGCGTCCCAGTTCGGACTCGCCGCGATCGTCTCACCACTGGTCGGTCTCGGCGGCGAGGACACCGCGGTGCCGATGACCATCGCCATCGCCACCGCCGGCGGGCTCGCGCTGGTGTCGTTGCTGACGCTGACGCGCGACGCCCGCCGCTGAGCGACTGCCGGATCAGACCGCCTCGGCCTCGGCGAGGTCCCGCTTCCACACGCGGAAGCCCTCCTCCGTGCGGCCACGCCGCCAGTACCCGGAGATCGAGGCGCGCGACGCGGGAACACCGCGGTCGGTGCGCAGGTACGGACGCAGATGCTTCATCACCGTCTCCGCCTCGCCGTGCACGAACACCTGGACGTCACCGCCGGGCCACGGTAGCGCCTCGACCGCCGCCACCAGCGGCGCGTTGCCTTCGGTGAGGTCGGGGCCGGCGTCACCCGCCGCGACACCGCGGTGGAGCCACGTCAGGCTCACCCCCGCGGGCCGCACCAGGTCGAGTTCGTCGCCCGGTCCGGCCACCTCGACGAACACGGCGCCCGTCGCGTCGGCGGGTAGCGTCTCGAGAGCCACCGCGATGGCAGGAACCGCGGTCTCGTCACCTGCCAGCAGATGGAAATCGGCGGCCGGATCCGGCAGGTATCCCGCACCCGGCCCACGCACCGTCACATCGGTGCCCGGCTGCACCGACCGCGCCCACGGGCCTGCGACGCCCTCGTCACCGTGCACCACGAAGTCGATCCAGATCTCCTTCGCGGCCCGATCCACGCGGCGGATCGTGTACGTGCGCAGTACCGTGTCCCCGCCGGACGCCAACTCGATCTTGACGTAGCTGTCCGTCTCGGCCCGCGGCTCGAACTCGTCGAAACCCGCACCGCCCAGCACGACCCGGACGAAGTGCTCGGCGACGACCTCCGTGCGCAGCACGGTCAGCGTCGTCGCCTTCGGAGCGTTACGCGCCATCGACTACCTCCTCTTAGGGTTACCTATCCGAAGCAACCGTACCCGGTCGCGGGCGGTGCGCGGCGGGTCACAGCGCCCCGTCCGGCTAGGCTCGATGCCCATGAGTGCCACCGCGTCCGACGTCGCCACCTGGATGGTCGACATCATCACCACCGAACACCGGGTCCTGCAGACCGACATGATCGAAGCGATCGAGGCCAAGTTCGGCGGGGACTGGATCTACGTGGGCGAGAGCGGACATCCGTCCGTCGACCGCGCAGTCCTCAAGGAGTTCCGCAAGGCGCACCGCGGCGGCATCCGGTGGCACCGCGAGGATCGCGCGTGGTACGTCGCGGACACCGCTGTCGATCCCGCACCCGGCGACGGCAACTGATCGACCTCGGCACCGATCGCCCGGCGGCGGCGGACTCACGCCCGCTCCCATCCGCCGTCACGCGAGACCACCAAGCCCTCGAGTTCCAACATCGGCAACGCCGCGCGCACCCGATCGACCGCGACACCCGCGGACGTCGCGAGCTCGGCGGGGCCCACCGTGCCCACCGCCGGTAACGCCTCGTACACGAGTGCGGTGTCTCCGGACAGCCCATCCAATGATCCGACCACCTGAGCGTCACGGTCGTCGGGCGCGAGCAACGGGCCGCATTCGTCGACGACCTCGTGTGCCGACCCGACCAGCCGCGCCTCGTTCTCCCGGATCATCCGGTGGCATCCCTGCGACGACGCGGACGTCACGGGCCCCGGCACCGCCATCACCGGACGTCCCAGTCGACGCGCCCAGGTGGCGGTGTTCCGTGCACCGCTGCGCCACCCGGCCTCCACCACGAGCGTGCCCGAGGACAACGCCGCCACCAGCCGGTTCCGTGCGAGGAACCGGTAGCGGGCGGGTGCGGTGCCCGGCGGGTACTCGCTGACCACGAGTCCGTTCTCCGACACGGCGCGGAGCAGCTTGGCGTGCGCTGCCGGATACGCGCGATCGACTCCGCACGCCAGGACCGCGACGGTCGTCCCGCCCACCGCCAACGCCGCACGATGGGCCGCCGCGTCCACACCGAACGCGGCACCGGACACCACCGTCCAGCCGTCCAGCGCGAGATCCCCCGCAATCTCCGCCGTGACGTGTTCGCCGTATCCGCTGGCAGCGCGGGTCCCCACGATGCCGATCGCGCGTTCCACCGGTTCGTCGAGCCGGCGCGTGCCCCACACCCACAGCGCGTGCGGCGCCGCCTCCGCATCGGTCGCCTTGTCGAGCATCCCGAATCCCAACAGCTGCCACGCCGGCCATTCGTCGTCGTCCGGGGTGACGAGCCGCCCACCGGCCCGGTGCAGTCGCTCGAGGTCGACGGCAGCGGTGTCCAGGTGCGCCCGCGCGGAGAGTCTCGACGACAGTTCGGCTCCGGCACGCCCGGCGCGGACCGCGGCGGCGACCGCGACGACACCCTCCTCCTCGATCGCCGCGGACAGCGACCGCGACGCCCCCTGCGCGACGGTCGACAGGTACGCCCACGCGAGGCGCCGTTCGTCCGGATCGAACGAATCCGCGTTCATGCCGCACCCCGATCCCGGAAATCGAGGGCCGCCGCCACATGGACCTCGTCGGGCGACGTCGCGCCGTCGAGATCGCACAACGTCCACGCCACCCGCAACGCCCGATCCGCGCCGCGCGCAGTGATCGCGCCCTTGCGCAGCGCCCATTCCACCGGTTTGAGTGCGTCACCCGGGAGGCGGAACCTCTGCCGCAGCGCCGGGCCGGGAACCTCCGCGTTCGTCGCCCACCCGAACTCACCCCACCGGTCGGCGGCGGCTGCACGCGCTTCCGCGACCCGGGCGCGCACGTCGTCGGTGCTCTCCCCGGTCTCCCCCATCAGTGCGCTCGTGGCGACCGACTGCATCCGGACACGCAGATCCACCCGATCGAGGAGCGGTCCGGAGAGTTTGCCGAGATACCGGCGGCGCGCGGTGGGTGCGCACGTACAGTCCGCGTCGCGGGCCGGTGCGCACGGGCACGGATTCGCCGCGAGGATCAGCTGGAACCGGGCGGGATAGCGGGCGACACCGTCGCGCCGTGCGATCCGCACCTCCCCGTCCTCGAGCGGTGTCCGCAACGCCTCGAGGGTCTTCGGGCCCATCTCGGCGACCTCGTCGAGGAACAGGATTCCCCGGTGCGCTCGGCTGACGGCTCCGGGTTTCGCGGTGCCGCTGCCGCCTCCGATGAGCGCGGTGACCGACGCGGTGTGGTGCGGAGCGATGAACGGTGGCTCCGTCACGAGGGGTCTGTCAGGGCTCAGCAGCCCTGCCACCGAGTGGATCGCCGTCACCTCCAGTGCATGGGCGTCCGTCAGTTCCGGCAGAATTCCGGGAAGCCGCTGCGCCAGCATCGTCTTTCCGACACCGGGTGGTCCGGTGAGCATGAGGTGGTGCGCGCCCGCCGCGGCGACCTCGATGGCGCGGCGGGCCTCCCGCTGCCCCACCACCTCGGCGAGGTCGCCTCGTGTCTCTCGTGACGGCGCGGCGGTCGGATCGGGACGCTCGAGCGGTCCGTCGCCCTGCAGCCACAGCACGAGCTCGCGGAGTGTGGCCGCGCCGTAGACATCGATGCCGTCGACGAGGGCGGCCTCGGTCATGGTCCCGACGGGCACGACGATCCGCGACCATCCGTGCTTCTTGGCTGTGAGCACCGCGGGAAGGACACCGCGTACCGGACGTACCCGACCGTCGAGCGCCAGCTCCCCGATGAGCGCGGTCGTGGACATCGACTCGAGCGGCACGACGTCGGCGGCGTTGAGCACCGCGCACGCGAGCGCGACGTCGTAGACGCTGCCGACCTTGGGCAACGTGGCCGGTGACAGTGCCAGCACCACCTTCGAATCCGGCCACTTGCCACCGGAATTGGAGACCGCTGCGCGCACCCTGTCGCGGGATTCCTGCAACGCGGTGTCGGGTAGTCCCACCATTTTCACCGCCGGCAGGCCCCCACCGATGTCCGCTTCGATCTCGACGACATGCCCGTCGACACCCGACACCGCCACCGACCACGCCCGCCCCAGCGCCATCAGAGCACCTGCTTGCGGTGTGTGATCTCCGGAGCCGTGTTCCTACCGAGCACGACGGTGACGACGTCGACGCGGATCCGTTCCCATCCGCGGTCCTGTTCGGCCAGCCAGAGACCCGCCAACCGACGCAACCGCTCTGCTTTCGCCGGTGTCACCGCCTCCGCGGGCGTTCCGTATCCGAGTCCTGTCCGGGTCTTGACCTCGATGAACACGAGTGTCGCGCCGTCCTGCGCGATCAGGTCGAGTTCACCGTGCCTGCACCGCCAGTTCCGTTCCAGCACCGTCATTCCGGCCCGTTCGAGGTATTCGGCCGCCAGATCCTCCCCGAGGATCCCCACTTCCCGATTCCGCATCGTGTCGCTCCTCCCTGTGGTGCACCCACTGTGCTGCAGGGAGAAGACCGGATTCGGCGGTCGAGGTCGTTCACGGCCGGGCTGTGGATGGATCGCGGGGTTGTGGACAACCCACCGTGGTCCGGTGCCGGGCCGCGCGCCGTGTCGTGGTCGTGCGCTACGCTGCTGTGCCCGTCGCGGTGCGCCAGCGCCTCCGCCGACCCGAGCGAACGTACCCTTCGCTCGATCGAGTCGAGCGAAGGGCACGTTCGCTCCGTCGAGGCCGCAGGCCGCAAGCCGCGCGCCGCAGCCCAGCAGAGCGTGAAGGGTGGGGCGGAGGGACGGAAAGTGGGGCGTCAGCCGAGCTTGTCGGGCAGGCGCAGTTCGGGTTTGTCGAGCTCTTCGATGTTGACGTCCTTGAACGTGATCACCCGCACGTGCTTGACGAAGCGTGCGGGACGGTACATGTCCCACACCCAGGCATCCGACATCCGCACTTCGAAGTACACCTCGCCGTTGGCGTTCTGCGGGAGCAGTTCGACCGCGTTCGCGAGGTAGAACCTGCGCTCGGTCTCCACGACGTACGCGAACTGACCGACGATGTCCCGGTACTCCCGGTACAGCGAGAGCTCCATCTCGGTTTCGTACTTCTCGAGATCCTCGGCACTCATCGGTCTCGGTGTCCTCCCATTCCGGTGTTCCCTGTCATCATCCCGCATCGGCCTGCGCGCCGACGAATCGGCGGCGGAACGGCTCCTCGCCGCACGTCGCCGTCACGTTCGCCCACGACCGGCGGTGTTCACGCGACGCTCCGTGTTCACGCAACGCTGCCATGTGCACGGCCGTGCTGTATCCCTTGTGTACCGCGAAACCGTACTCCGGTAGGTCGCGGTCCAGACGCACCATGATCCGATCGCGGGTGACCTTGGCGAGGACGCTGGCGGCGGCGATGCACGCGGCGGCGCCGTCTCCGCCGATCACCGGAAGCGACGGGACGGGTAGTCCCGGTACCCGGAATCCGTCGGTGAGCACGTACCCCGGTGCGACCGTCAGTTGCGCGACCGCCCGGCGCATTCCCTCGATGTTCGCGACGTGGATACCGATTGCGTCGACTTCCGGGGCGGGTACTTCGACGACACTCCACGCGAGTGCGCGCCGCACGATGATCTCGTACAGCTCCTCGCGGGTCCTCTCGGTGAGTTTCTTGGAATCGTCCAGTTTTGCGAGCGACGGGTGCGGTCTCGGTCCGAGCACGCACGCCGCGACGACGAGAGGACCGGCGCACGCACCGCGACCGGCCTCGTCGACACCGGCGACCGGGCCGAGGCCGCACCGCACGAGCGTCGATTCCATGGTGCGCAGGCCCGACGATCTGCGCACCACGGGGCGGGGTGGCCACACACTCACGACGGCAGGATCTCCGGGGAGTCGATCATTCCCATTCGGCCGGGTGGCAGCACGATGAACCGGGCCTTGCCGATGACGTTGTCGAGCGGGATCGACCCCTGGTGTTCGTCGCCCACGTGGTAGCGGGAGTCCGCGGAGTTGCTGCGGTTGTCCCCCATCACCCACACGTGCCCTTCGGGGACGGTCACCGGACCGAAGCAGCGGCCGGATGGGATCTCCGTCTCGCACGTCACGACCCCCGGGGTGAACGGGTAGTCCATCGTCACGTACGGCTCGTCGAGCGGCACCCCGTCGACGAGGACACGCCCCTGGTCGTCGCAGCATTCGACCGTCTGCCCGCCCACCGCGATGACGCGCTTGACCAGGTCGTTCTCGTCGGGTGGTACGACTCCGACGAGGGAGCCGACTTCCTGCAGTCCGCGGATCACGACGTTGTCGGATCGCGTCGAGGTGTATCCGGCCGACCACGACTCGGGGCCCTTGAAGACGATGACGTCGCCGGGACGAGGATCGGTGAACCGGTAGCCGATCTTCTCGACGACGATGCGGTCGCCGGTGCAGCCCGGGCAGCCGTGCAGCGTCGGTTCCATCGATTCGGAGGGGATCAGATAGACGCGGGCGACGAACGTCTGCAACAGAAAACTCAGGAACAGCGCGACGACGACGAGGATCGGGAGTTCCCGCCAGAACGACTTCGGCTTCTTGTCGCTCTTCCCGGAGCCCACGGTCCGGTCGCGGTCCGTGTCCTCCCGCCGGTGGTGTGCACCACCGGCGCCGACGTGTCGGGCACGGTCGTCTGCGCTGTGTCGGTTGGTGCCCGGCCCGGCCGGTTCGTGCGGAGAATCTGCCACCCGGACAGACTAGCCCGGCCCGGACATCAGTCCGGGCCGGGCCAGTGGAGTGCGAGGAAGGATCGGCGCGTCCGAGGGACGCAGGCCGGTACGTCGACCGGCCGCCGAGCCGAGAGGTCAGCGCTTCTCCTTGATCTTCGCGGCCTTGCCGCGGAGGTCGCGCAGGTAGTACAGCTTCGCGCGACGGACGTCACCGCGGGTGACGACCTCGATCTTCGCGAGGTTGGGGCTGTGCACCGGGAAGGTACGCTCGACACCCACGCCGAACGAGACCTTGCGGACGGTGAAGGTCTCGCGGACGCCGCCGCCCTGGCGACGGATCACGACGCCCTTGAAGACCTGCACGCGCTCCTTCGAGCCTTCGATGACCTTGACGTGCACATCGAGGGTGTCGCCGGGGCGGAAGTCCGGAACGTCGTCGCGCAGCGACTTGGCGTCCAAAAAGTCCAGGGTGTTCATCGGTGTTTCATCCTCTTGTTCGCTGGGGCAGAGGAACCTGGCGGCGGCCGCCGCGGACGGCGGGCTCGACCGGTTCGTGCCCGGATCAGGTATGCGTGCCCGAGGGGGGCAACCCGTCCAGTGTGCCAGAAGATCCACGTCGCGTGGAAATCGCGGGTGCCGGGTGGACCCGACGATCGAGTTCGGCCTCCGTCGCGATCCGCGAATGGTGGACGCTGTCACGTACCGCGTCGAGGGTCGGTGACCCGGCGACGAGGTCCTGCACGAAGATCTTCGCGCGGATCAACGGCCGACGATAGCGTCGTTCGCGGACCAACGCACGCATCATCTTCCGCGGCTTGTGCTGGTAGCGCCACCGCGCCCAGGGCGCACCGGGCCGTGACAGCCGGATCGCACCGACCCACAGCAGCGGGACGACGAACAGGCCGACGAGCCCTGTCCATATCTTGCCCTTGGCCAGGACGATCCCCGCCAATCCGAGGTTGACGAGCACCGACACCCCGAGGACGATCCGGCCCACCCATTCGCCGCCGCCGACATCGGCGGCATCGGTCAGGTCCAGCGGCCGCAGCCCCATCAGCAGCAGTCCGGTGACCGCGATCGCGACGAACACTGCGTCGACGGAGACACGGCCCTCCTCGTCCCAATAGACGTCCGTGAGGTAGAAGATCAGGGCGAACTCGTCGAGGGTCAGCGCCGCACCGATCCCGAACAGCGTCGCGAGCAACGCGCCGGTGGCACTGGAGCCGTCTTCGTACACCGCGATGAGGGCACCGCCCGAGATCACCATGGTCACGACACCGAACACCATGTGGTGCACGTGCAGGCCGCCGGGTGTGATGTTGCCCGGCCACCACCGCACCTTCGCGCGGATCAAGCGGACGCTGATCCGGATGAACACGAACGCCACGACGAACCCGATGAGGAAGCAGAACAGCGGCAGCCGACCGGCGGCGACGATGTCGCTGTCGAACCAGCGGACGATCGTGCTCACCGGCCTGCTCCCTCGTGTCCCCGCATCCTCCGGCGGTCGGTCGGACGTGATGCGCGCGCCGGACGTTACCGACCGAACCCTGCCTTGCGCAGCGCGTCGGCCATCGATCCCGACGGTGCCGAGTCGCTGCGACTGCCACCGCCCTGCCGCCGGCCACCGCCCTGTCGCGCACCGCCCTGTCGCGCGTTCGCCTGTCGGGCGTCACCACCGCGACCACCTCGCCGACGGGTCGAGTCGGATCGGCCGCCGCGCGTGTCCTGCCCACCGGTGTCTCCGGGTGCGGGCACCTCGTCGTCGAGTCGTAGGGTCAGGCTGATGCGCTGGCGGGGCACATCCACGTCGAGCACCTTGACCTTGACGACCTCACCCGACTTGACCACATCGTGCGGGTCCTTCACGAAGCTGCGCGACATCGCCGACACGTGCACGAGACCGTCCTGGTGCACTCCGACGTCGACGAACGCACCGAACGCGGCCACGTTCGTGACCACTCCTTCGAGGACCATGCCGGGTTCCAGATCGGCGACCTTCTCCACACCTGCCGCGAAGCTCGCCGTCCTGAACTCGGGACGCGGGTCGCGACCCGGCTTCTCGAGTTCACCGATGATGTCGGTGACGGTGGGCAGACCGAACGTGTCGTCGACGAACTCCTCGGCTCGCAGTGAGCGCAGCGCGCGGCTGTTGCCGATCAGTTCGAGCACACCCACACCGCTCCGCTCGACGATGCGACGCACGACCGGGTACGCCTCGGGGTGCACTGCGGACGCGTCGAGCGGGTCCTCGCCCCCGCGGATCCGGAGGAAGCCGGCACACTGCTCGAATGCCTTGGGGCCGAGCCGCGCCACATCGCCGAGCGCCTTGCGCGACGTGAACGGGCCGTTCCGGTCGCGATGCGCGACGATGTTCTCGGCGAGGGACCCGGTGATACCCGACACCCGCGACAGCAACGGCACCGAGGCGGTGTTGACGTCCACACCGACCGCGTTGACCGCGTCCTCGACGACGGCGCCGAGCGACCGCGCCAGCAACGTCTCGGACACATCGTGCTGGTACTGGCCGACGCCGATCGACTTCGGGTCGATCTTGACGAGTTCGGCAAGCGGATCCTGCAGACGCCGCGCGATCGACACGGCGCCGCGGATCGACACGTCGAGATCCGGCAGTTCCTGCGAGGCGTACGCGGACGCCGAGTACACCGACGCACCGGCCTCCGACACGACGATCTTGGTCAGTCCGCTCATCCCGCTCTGCGCGATCAGTTCGGTGGCGAGCGCGTCGGTCTCCCGGGACGCCGTCCCGTTGCCGATGGCGATGAGTTCCACCCCGTGCCGGGCGACGAGCGCGCCGAGCGTCGCGAGTGCCTCACCGCGACGGTTGTGCGGTTGGTGCGGGTGGATGGTGGTGTGGTCCACGACCTTGCCGGTCGCATCCACGACCGCGACCTTCGTACCGGTACGGAAACCCGGGTCGAGACCCATCGTCGGCCGCGTACCGGCGGGCGCGGCGAGTAGCAGGTCGCGCAGGTTCGCGGCGAACACGTCGACAGCGTCGGCCTCGGCGGACTGCTTCAACCTCATCCGCACGTCCACCCCGAGCGACACCTGGAGCCGGGTGCGCCACGCCCACCGGACTGTGTCGAGCAGCCACCGGTCGGCGGCGCGCCCCTCGTCGCCGATCCCGAACCGTGCCGCGATCCGTCCCTCGAAGTACGACGGGACGCCGGGTTCCGTCCCGCCCAGGTCCGGTTCGAGCGCCAGCGACAGGATCTCCTCCTTCTCACCGCGCAGCACCGCGAGGATGCGGTGCGACGGCAGCCGGTCGAACGGTTCGGTGAAGTCGAAGTAGTCGGCGAACTTCGCGCCGTCGGTCTCCTTGCCCTCCCGGACGGTCGATTTCAGGCCACCACGTGTCCACATGGCTTCGCGCAGCTCACCGACGAGGTCGGCGTCCTCGGCGAACCGTTCGACGAGGATTGCGCGGGCGCCGTCGAGTTGCTCGGCGCTGTATCCCGCGGGATCGGTGTGCGGATCGGTGATCAACGCGTCGGCGACCGGTTCGTGGCCGGCCTCGCGGGCGATCTGGGCCTTGGTGCGGCGCTTCGGTTTGTACGGCAGATAGATGTCCTCGAGACGCGCCTTCGTGTCGGCGGTCATGATGGTGGCGCGCAACTCGTCGTCGAGTTTGCCCTGGGCGTCGATCGATTCGAGGATCGCGGCCCGGCGATCGTCGAGTTCGCGCAGGTATCGCAGGCGCTCCTCGAGGGTGCGGAGTTGAGCGTCGTCGAGCCCGCCGGTGACCTCCTTGCGGTAACGCGCGACGAACGGCACGGTGGCGCCGCCGTCGAGCAGCTGCACCGCCGCTGTCACCTGGTTCTCACGGACGTCGAGTTCCTCGGCGATACGCCGGTTCACGGTGTCGAGTACGGTCGTCACGTCGATCGACCCTACCTCTATTCTTCCGGTGTCCCTTCCACGGAGACGGATCCCCTCGATCTCCGCCGCGGAGTGGTCCGCGCGGCACAATGGAATACAGCACAATGGAATACAGGAGCCAACGATGTCCCCGGGTCGTCGCGACCGCCTCCGGTCGTGTGTGACGTTGCTGTTCGTGACAGCGACGCTTTCGGCGTGCGCTGCCCCCTCTCAGATCGTCGCGACCGGTTCCGACGTGTCCGCTTCCGGACTCGGCGTCACCGCCGCCTCGATCTCCGCCGATCCCGGCCCGGTGCCGATGGCCCTGTTGCCGGGCCGTATCACCGCTGCCGCGGAGGTGGCTGCGGCGCGCGGCGCGACCGTGACGGTCGCGGTGCTCGACCGCGTCACCGGGGCACGTACCATCGGTGGCGCGAACGTGCCGCTCGAAACCGCATCGGTGGTCAAACTGTTCATCGCGGACGACCTGTTGTTCCGCGAAAGGATCGGTGAGCTCCTCCTCACCGACGACGACCACGCTCTGATCGATGTCATGCTCACCTCGTCGGACGACTACGCCGCCAGCACCCTGTGGGATGCGTACGGCGGCCCCGAGATGGTGGATCGGGTCGCCGATCGACACGATCTCACCGGCACCGTCGCCTCGGATTCCTCATGGTGGAACACGACGACGACCGCCTCGGACCTGCTCACCTGGTACGACGATCTGTTGTCCGGGACCGGTGGTCTCGACGAGACCGCGACGACACGGATCGTCGGTGCGCTGATGGACTTCGACGACACCGGCGGCGACGGATACGACCAGAGGTTCGGGTTGCCCGACGGGCTGCCCGACGCGATCGAGCCGGGCATGAAGGCCGGCTGGATGTGCTGCATCGACGACAGTTGGGTGCATCTGTCGACGGGATTCTTCGGCACCGACCACCGGTACGTCCTCGCGGTGTTGGCGAAGGAGACGGTGACGTACGGGGAGGACGACCCGGAGTACGGCGGTTGGTTCCTGCCCGACACGTCGTTCTACGATGCCGCCGAGGATGCCAGCGCCCGCCACGCCCGGGAGACCGTGACCCTGGTGGTCGCAGACACGCTGGGCTGAGCCGTCACTCGTCGCCGGGCTCCCGGGCGACGAGCAGGTCGGGTCGTCGTTCGCGGGTGCGGATCAACGATTGTTCGCGACGCCACTGCTCGACCTTCCCGTGGTCACCGGAGAGCAGCACCGGGGGCACATCGAGCCCCCTCCAGGAGGCGGGACGCGTGAAACTGGGGCCTTCGAGCAACCCGTCGGAGAACGAATCCTCCTGGTGGGACTGCTGATTCCCGAGGACCCCGGGCAGCAGCCGCACGACGGCCTCGACCATGACGAGGACCGCGACCTCCCCACCGATCAGCACGTAGTCGCCGATGCTGACCTCCTCGACCCGGACGCGACGCGCGGCGTCGTCGAAGACACGCTGATCGATACCCTCGTACCGGCCGCATGCGAACACGATGCGTTTCTCGGTCGACCAACGCTGGGCCGTCGCCTGATCGAACGGGCGGCCCGCGGGGGTCGGGACGACGAGCAGCACATCGGGATCGGGATCGCCGTCGGGCCCGGCGAGAACGTCGTCGAGTGCCGGTCCCCACACGGTGGGTTTCATGACCATGCCCGGACCCCCACCGTACGGGGAGTCGTCGACGGCCTTGTGCACATCGTGCGTCCAGTCGCGCAGGTTGTGTACACCGACGGAGATCAGGCCCTTGTCCACGGCCTTGCCGAGCAGCGCGGCACGCAGCGGCTCGAGGTATTCGGGAAAGATGGTGACGACGTCGAGCCGCACGGTCTACTCGTCCTCCGCGACGAAATCGGGATCGAGCAATCCTGCCGGCGGGTCGATCTCGACGATCCGGTCGGTGAGCGAGACGACGGGCACGATCTCGGTGACGAACGGAACGAGGATCTCGCGGCGGCCGCCGTCGGTGGGGCGGATGGACAGCAGTTCTCCCGCCGCGGTGTGCAGAACCTCGCGGACGGTGCCGACCTCGACACCCGAGTCGGGGCGTCCCGCGGCGATGCGCACGGTGAGTCCTTCGAGTTCGTGATCGTAGAACTCGTCGGGATCGTCGGACGGCTCGAGTTCGGAACTGTCGACGACGAACAGCACCCCGCGCAGCGCGTCCGCGGCGGTGCGGTCGGCGACTCCGTGGAGACGCAGCAGAAGCCGCCCGGAATGCTCTCGGGCGGCTTCCACCGTGAACTCACGCGGTGTCTGCTCGCGGGGTGTCCGGCCGCGCAGCGCCGCACCGACCGCGAACCGCAGTTCGGGTTCGTCGGTGCGGACGTCGACGACGACCTCGCCCCTGATGCCGTGTGATTTGACGACACGGCCGACCACGAGCTCCACCGCCACGCCTACCGGTCGGTGTCGACGACGTCGACGCGGATCCCCCGACCACCGATGCCGGTGACGAGGGTGCGCAACGCGGTGGCGGTGCGGCCACCGCGTCCGATGACCTTGCCGAGGTCGTCGGGGTTGACGTGCACCTCGACGGTTCGGCCACGGCGACCGGTGATCATGTCGACCCGCACGTCGTCGGGGTTCGCGACGATTCCCCGGACGAGGTGCTCGACAGCATCGGCGACCACGGCGCTCATTACTCGGCGGCCTCGGTCTCGGCAGCCTCGGTGGCCTCGGCGTCGTCCTTGGCGGCCTTCTTCTTCTTGGGCGTCACGGCCTCGGCGACGGGCTCGTTCTCCGCCTGCGCGAGCGCAGCCTGGAACAGCTCGAGCTTGGTGGGCTTCGGCGCAGCGGTCTTCAGGGTGCCCTCGGCGCCCGGCAGGCCCTTGAACTTCTGCCAATCACCGGTGATCTTGAGGAGGTTGAGGACCGGCTCGGTCGGCTGTGCGCCGACGCCCAGCCAGTACTGCGCCCGCTCCGAGTCGATCTCGATCAGCGAGGGCTCTTCCTTCGGGTGGTACTTGCCGATGGTCTCGATCGCCCGGCCGTTGCGGCGGGTGCGCGAGTCCGCGACGACCACGCGGTACTGCGGGTTGCGAATCTTGCCGAGACGGGTGAGCTTGATCTTGACAGCCACTGCTGCTCTCCTTCGGGTGCGCTCGCGCGCATGTCACGTGCAATTCGGACGACGCACCCCGATGGTGCGCCCGGTTTTGCCTCCAACCTGTGACCGTCGCGCGGTACGTAACCGGATGCGACGACAGCGGTCCATTCTGCCAGATCCTGCGACCCGATCCGAAATCGACGGATGCGCGCCGCTACCGCCGACGCACCACGTTGCCGGCGAGCACGACGAGATCGGGCCGGGCGGACCCCGGATCGGTGCGCGGGTCGTCGCCGTAGACGATGAGATCCGCCGGAGAACCCGCTGCGAATGCGGGGTGTCCGAGCCATTCGCGCGCCGCCCAACTCGCCGCCGCGAACGCACCGTCGACACCGAGGCCGGCCTTGCCGAGCGCGGCGATCTCATCGCCGATCCGGCCGTGTTCGACCTGGCCTCCCGCGTCCGTACCCGCGTAGATCGCGACCCCCGCGTCGTGGGCGGCACCGATGGTGTCGGCCACCCGCCGGTGCAGGTCACGCATGTGCGCCGCGTACACGGGAAACCGGGTCGCCGAGTCGGCGATGTCGGGGAAGTTCTCGATGTTGACGAGTGTCGGCACGAGCGCGGTGCCGTTCGCGGCCATCGTCGCGATGGTGTCGTCGGTGAGTCCGGTGCCGTGCTCGATGCAGTCGATGCCGGCGGCAAGGAGCCCGGGCAGGGCGTCCTCCCCGAACACGTGGGCTGTCACGCGGGCACCCTCCCGGTGCGCGGCGGCGATCGCCTCGACGAGGATCTCGTCGCTCCACAGCGGTGCGAGGTCGCCGACGCCGCGGTCGATCCAGTCTCCGACGAGTTTGACCCAGCCGTCACCGGCCCGGGCCTGTCGCGCGACCTCGGCGGGCAGTTGCGACTCGTCCTCGAGATCGACGGGCAGTCCGCGGATGTACCGCTTGGGCATCGCGATGTGCCGGCCGGCACGCACGATCCTCGGCAGATCCGTGCGCGACGCCAGGTGCCGGGTGTCGACGGGTGATCCGGCGTCCCGGAGGAGCAGCACGCCCACGTCGCGTTCGCGGACCGCCTGCGTCACCGACCCGTCGGTGTCCTCCGCGCCGCCACCGAACCGGATCCCGATGTGGCAGTGCGCGTCGACGAGACCGGGCAGAATCCAGCCACCGTCGGAGAGCACCTCCGCACCGGGGATCGGTTCGGGCGCGAAGCACCCGTTCGCGTCGATCCACAGTTCGATCGGTTCACCGTCGGCCAGTGAGCGGCCCCGGACCGTCGTCGGTGTTCCCCGGCCGGCGGTGATCACGGTCGTCCTCCTGGTTCCGTCCGTTCGCCTCAGTTCTTGGGGAACTTCAGCTTCGACAGGTCGAGGCCTTCGAGTCCGGGGGGAAGCTCGTCGAGGCCCTTGGGCATGTTCGACAGGTCGGGCATGCCCGCTCCCATGCCGGGGAACCCGGCGGGCAGACCACCGGGCAGACCACCCCGCACCTTCGGCGGAGTCGGTCCGCGACCCCCCTTCTTCCCCTTCTTGCCCTTCTTCGACCGCTGGTTCCGTTTCGGTCCGGGCATGCCCATACGGCCCGCCATCGCGGCCATCATCTTGCGGGCCTCGAAGAAGCGGTCGACGAGCTGGTTGACGTCGGAGACCTTCACACCCGAGCCGTTGGCGATGCGCAGGCGCCGCGAGCCGTTGATGATCTTCGGGTTGGCGCGTTCCTCCGGGGTCATGCCGCGGATGATCGCCTGGATCCGGTCGAGTTGCTTCTCGTCGACGTTCGCGAGCGCGTCCTTCATCTGGCCCGCGCCCGGCAGCATTCCCAGCAGATTGGCGATCGGCCCCATCTTCCGGACGGCCATCATCTGTTCGAGGAAGTCCTCGAGGGTCAGCTCTCCGGAGCCGATCTTCGCGGCGGTGGCCTCGGCCTGCTCCGCGTCGAAGACCTGCTCGGCCTGCTCGATCAGGGTCAGGACGTCGCCCATGCCGAGGATCCGGCTGGCCATCCGTTCGGGATGGAAGACGTCGAAGTCCTCGAGTTTCTCGCCGGTGGACGCGAAGAGGATCGGTCGGCCGGTGAGTTCGCGCACGCTCAGCGCGGCACCGCCGCGGGCGTCGCCGTCGAGTTTGGTGAGCACGACACCGGTGAACCCGACGCCCTCGCGGAACGCTTCGGCAGTGCTCACCGCGTCCTGACCGATCATCGCGTCGAGGACGAACAGGACCTCGTCGGGCTGCACGGCATCACGGATACCGGCGGCCTGCGCCATGAGTTCCTCGTCGATGCCGAGACGACCGGCGGTGTCGACGATGACCACGTCGTGCTGCTTGCGCTTTGCTTCCTCGATGCCGTTCTGCGCGACAGCGATGGGGTCGGCGGCGGATACGCCCAGTTCGTTGTCGCCGCCCCCGACGGAGGTGCCCGGGTGCGGCGCGAACACGGGCACTCCCGCGCGCTCACCGACCACCTGGAGTTGGGTGACCGCGCCGGGACGCTGCAGGTCGCAAGCCACGAGCATGGGGGTGTGCCCCTGTCCGGACAGCCACTTCGCGAGCTTGCCGGCGAGCGTGGTCTTACCGGCACCCTGCAGACCGGCGAGCATGATGACCGTCGGCGGGGTCTTCGCCAGGTTCAGGCGACGGGTCTCGCCGCCGAGGATCCCGACGAGTTCCTCGTTGACGATCTTGACGACCTGCTGGGCGGGGTTGAGTGCCCCGTGGACCTCGGTGCCCTTCGCCCGTTCCTTGATCTTCTTGATGAACGCGCGCACGACCGGCAGTGCGACGTCGGCCTCGAGCAGGGCGAGGCGGATCTCGCGGCACGTCGCGTCGATGTCGGCGTCGGACAGGCGCCCCTTGCCGCGCAGGTCCTTCAGGACCCCTGTCAACCTGTCGGAAAGGGATTCGAACACCGAATGCGCTCCTGGTGTGGATCGAAGGTACGGACAATGCTGCGTTCCAGGGTAACGGCTCGCAGCGGTGTCCCGGGTGGCGGCTCGACCCCACCCGGGGTGAGGGCCCGCCTATGCCTGTTCGAGTGGCTTGGGTTCCTGCGCCGGAAGCACCGCGAGCAGCGCCTCCTCGAGGCGTTCCCGGGACGCGCGCGTCGACGCCGCGCTGAAATCCACGCAGAACGAGTCGATCACGCTCGAGCCCAGCGTCGTCACCTTCGCCCACCGCACATCGGCACCGAGCTGTTCGAACACCCCGGCCAACCGGCAGAGCAGACCGACCCGGTCCTCGGCCCGGACCTCGAGCACCACCTGGCCGGGATCGGTCGCATCGAACCAGATCAGCCGTGGCGGCGCCTTCGCGTAGGTTCCGGGCACCGCATGCTCGGGACGTTCCGGCAGCATCGACTCCCGGGCGGCGCGGTCCTTCGCGTCGAGTTCGGCGGTCAGGTCGAGATCGCCGGAGCCTGCGCGCACCAGATCCTGTCGCAGCAGCCCCGCCGCGGGCGGCGCACCGAACAGCGGTAGCACCACGAACGAGTTGACGGTGCAGCCCGCGTGACTGCCGATCGACGCCGACAGCACCCGCAGCCCGTGCAACGCCAGTACCCCCGCGGTGTCGGAGAGCACCCCCGGTGAGTCCGGTGCCACAACCGTCACCGTGTATCCGCGCCCGTCCGCACGGGGATCGAGCGTGACCTGCAGACTTCCCTGCTCGGCGAGGGTGGTCAGCTCGGGATCCATCGGGTCGGGCGCGGGCAACTCCTCCCCCGCCATCACCATGCGGCACCGCCGCACCAGTTCCCGGATCAACGACGCCTTCCAGTCGCCCCACACACCCGGCCCGGTCGCCTTCGAATCGGCTTCGGCCAGCGCGAACAGGAGCTCGAGCAGTACCGGGTCACCGCCCAGTGTGTCGACCACCGACGCGACGGTCGCCGGATCGTCGAGATCCCGTCGTGTCGCCGTGTTCGGCAACAGCAGATGGTGGCGCACCATCGCGACCAGCACCGCGAGATCCGACGGCCACAGACCCATCCGGGAGCCGATCCGTTCGACGAGTTCGGCGCCGACGACGCTGTGGTCGCCGCCGCGCCCCTTGCCGATGTCGTGCAGCAGAGCACCGAGCAACAGCAGGTCGGGGCGCCCGACCCGGGTCGTTGCCTCACCGGCCTGCACCACGGTCTCGACGAGGTGCCGGTCGACCGTCCACGTGTGGACGGCGTCCCGGGGCGGCAGGTCGCGCACCGCACCCCACTCGGGAAGCAGCCGCCCCCACAGTCCCGTACGGTCGAGCGCCTCGATGACGTCCACTGCCGCAGGACCTGAGGCGAGCAGCACCAGGAGATCATCGAGTGCCGCGCGCGGCCACGGCTCACGCAGTTCCGGGGTGTTGTCCGACAACCGTGTCAGCGTGGCCGCCGAGATCGGCAATCCCGTGCGCGCCGCCGATGCGGCGACTCGCACGATCAGTCCCGGATCCTTGCGCGGTCGGGCGTCTCGTGCCAACGCGACCTCTCCGCCGTGTTCGACGACGCCCTCGTCGAGGGGCCGCCGCACCGGACCCCGGCGCAACCGGGACAGGCCGGTGCGAGGCAGCGAGTTGCCCGCGGTGCGGATACCGACGTCGACGGAGTAGCTGATGATCCGGGCGGATTCGGTGAGCACCCGCGCGAGATCGAATCGGTCCCCGATCCGCAGCGCCGCACCGATCTCGTCGGCGTCCTGCGCCCGCAACTGGTCGCGGGCGCGGCGCGCCACTCGGTGCAGTTCGGTCCGGACGTCCAGCAACCGGCGGTGCGCGGCGGCGAGTCCACCGCCCGGTGCATCCGGGCCGAGTCCGGGCATGCCGTCGGTGAGCTGCGCGATGGACAGTGCGTTGAGGAGCTGCACATCCCGCAGCCCGCCGCGACCGCTCTTGAGGTCGGGTTCGGCGCGGTGCGCGATCTGGCCGGTCCGATCCCACCGGGACTGCGTCATCTCGATCAGTTCGTCGAACCTGCCGCGGATCCCGGTGCGCCACTGCCGCCGGACCCCACCGATGAGGAGATTGCTCAGTTCGGTGTCACCGGCGATGTGCCGGGCTTCGAGCATTCCCAGCGCCGCCGTCAGATCGGTCGCCGCGACCTGCAACGCCTGCGGGACGGTGCGGACACTGTGATCGAGCTTGATGTGCGCATCCCAGAGCGGATACCACAGCCGGTCTGCGATGGTCGCCACCGCGGCCGGGTCCATGTCGTCGTGGAGGAGGATCAGGTCCAGATCCGAATGCGGGAGCATCTCCCGGCGACCCAGACCACCGACGGCGACGAGCGCGAATCCGCAGTCCGGTCGGATACCGAGCTCGGTCCCCTTCGTGGTGAGCCAGAAATCGTGCAGGTCGACGAGTGCATCCCGGAGCGCGGGGCTGTCGAGCCTGCGGGTGCGGCCGGTGCCGGCGACGAGGACATCGCGGGCGTCGGCGAGGTCGGCAGCGGTGTCCGGCCCCGGAGACACCGCGGGCCCCGGTCCCGCCGCGTGTGCGGCAGGACCAGGGCCCCGGGTTCCGGCCCCGTTGGGGTCAGAGCGCATCCGAACCTCGTTCTCCGGTGCGGACGCGGACCACGGTCTCCACCGGCGTGACCCAGACCTTCCCGTCACCGATCTTGCCGGTCCGCGACGCCTCGACGATCGTCTCGACGACCTTGTCGACGGCCGAATCGTCGACCACGACCTCGACCCGAACCTTCGGGACGAAATCGACGGAGTACTCGGCTCCGCGGTAGACCTCGGTGTGGCCCTTCTGTCGGCCGTACCCCTGCACCTCACTGACGGTCATGCCCAGCACACCCGCCTGTTCGAGACCGCCCTTGACGTCCTCGAGTGTGAACGGCTTGACGATTGCCGTGATCAGCTTCATTTCCAGTTCCCTTCCCGGTGCCCACCGGCCGTAGTCGCGGCGCAGTCGCCGGCCATCCGTGTCGCAGGCGAGTCGACCTCACCTGCCATCTTCGTCCACCCGCGGTGTTCGTGTCGCCGGGACACGAACACCGCGTGCGGGCGATGTGTCGTTACTTGAGCGCGGAGACGAAGTCGTACGCGGATTCCGCGTGCTCGGTCTCGTCGATACCACGTGCTTCCGATTCGGGCGAGACACGCCAACCCATCGGCTTGAGGGCGAAGGCGATCACCGCGGTGACGACGGCGGTGAACACGAGCGCCACGACCGCGATCACGATCTGGATGACGAGCTGCTTGTAGTCACCGCCGTAGAACAGACCGGTATCGGTGGCGAGGAAGCCGATGGCGACGGTGCCCCACAGACCGGACACGAGGTGGACGCCGACGACGTCGAGGGAGTCGTCGTAGCCGAACTTGTACTTCAGGCCGACGGCGAGGGCGGACAGAACACCGGCGACGACACCGAGCCCGATCGACCCCACGGGGCTGAGCGCGCCGGCGGCGGGAGTGATCGCGACCAGACCCGCGACCGCACCGGAGGCGGCACCGAGGCTGGTGGCCTTGCCGTCGCGGAATCGTTCGGTGGCGAGCCAGCCGAGGATCGCGGCGGCGGTGGCGGTGGTGGTGTTGACCCAGGCCATGCCGGCGACACCGTCGGCGGCGAACGCCGAACCGGCGTTGAATCCGAACCAGCCGAACCACAGCAGCGCGGCACCGAGCATCACGAACGGCAGGTTGTGGGGACGGAAGGCGGTCTTGCCGAATCCGGTGCGCTTGCCGATGATCAGCGCGAGGACGAGCGCCGCGATACCCGCGTTGATGTGCACGACGGTGCCACCGGCGAAGTCGATCGGGTGGACTGCCGCGGTCAGGCCGCCTTCACCGTCGTCGACGGTGCCGAACATCGCCGCAGCGATGCTGTCCTCCGAACCGGAGAGGAGACCGCCGCCCCACACCATGTGGGCGAGCGGGAAGTACGCGAGGGTGACCCAGACACCGGCGAACACCATCCAGGTACCGAACTTGACGCGCTCGGCGAGTGCACCGGTGATCAGTGCCGTGGTGATGATCGCGAACGTGACCTGGAATCCGATGTCGATGATCTGCGGGTAGTTACCCACACCCGGAAGGAAGCCGCCTTCGTCGTCGTAGATGGCGCCCTGGAGTCCGAACATCTCGAACGGGTTCGCGAAGATCCCGCCGACACTCTCGGTGCCGTAGGACATCGACCAGCCCCACAGGACGTAGATCACCGCGATGAGGGCCATCGCACCGAACGACATCATCATCATGTTCAGGACGGATTTGGCTCGCGACATTCCGCCGTAGAAGAACGCCAGGCCCGGGGTCATCAACAGCACGAGCGATGCGGCCATGAGCATCCATGCCGCGTCGCCGGTGTTCACCACTTCCTCCACTTGCAACCTCCCTGTAGACCGCGCCGGTCAGCGCGTTGCTGGAGAAAGCTTGCTGCGGAGATGTTTCGGCGGAAGCGCCGCGCTGTTTCCTCGAGGTGAACGGAATGCGGGCCGGTGTTTCGGTCGTGTTTCGTCCGTTTCGCGACGATCCCCCGGCTCGTGGGAGACGGGGGATCGTCGGGTCGAGGGTGGGCGGCCCGGGGTGAACCCGGGGCGCTACCCCAGCAACGCGTCCACGAAGGCGCCCGGTTCGAACGGGGCCAGGTCGTCGGCGCCCTCGCCGAGCCCGACGAGCTTGACCGGCACTCCCAGTTCGTGCTGGACCTGGAAGACGATTCCGCCCTTCGCCGTGCCGTCGAGCTTGGTGAGCACCACACCGGTGATGTCGACGACCTCGGCGAACACCCGGGCCTGCATCAGGCCGTTCTGCCCGATGGTCGCGTCGAGCACGAGGAGGACCTCGTCGACGGCGGCCTTCTTCTCGACCACGCGTTTGACCTTGCCCAGTTCATCCATCAGTCCGGTCTTGGTGTGCAGCCGGCCCGCGGTGTCCACCAGCACGGCGTCGACGCCACCGTCGATGCCCTTGGCGACGGCATCGAACGCGACGGCGGCCGGATCGGCGGCTTCCTTGCCGCGCACGACCTCCGCACCGACCCGTTCGGCCCACGTCTGCAACTGGTCGGCCGCAGCCGCGCGGAAGGTGTCGGCGGCACCGAGCAGAACCCGGCGACCGTCGGCGACGAGCACGCGTGCGAGCTTCCCGGTCGTGGTGGTCTTGCCGGTGCCGTTGACTCCGACGACCAACAGGACGGACGGGTGGTCGTCGTGCGGGAGAGCACGGATCGACCGGTCGAGGTCGGGACGCAACTCGTCGACGAGGACACTGCGCAGTACGGCACGGGCATCGGCTTCGCTGCGCACGTTGTGCGCCACCATCTCCTCGCGCAGGCGGTCGACGATCTTCGTGGTGGTCGCGGCACCGAGATCGGCGACGAGGAGCGTGTCCTCGATCTCCTCCCAGGAGTCCTCGTCGAGGTCGCCGCCGCCGAGGAGGCCGAGCAGGCTCTTCCCGACGGCGTTCTGCGAGCGGGCGAGGCGCCCGCGCAGCCGGGTCAGGCGTCCGGCGGTCGGCTCGATCTCCTCGATCGGCGCGGGCACCGGAGCCTCCGGCTCCGCGGGCGGGACCTGTTCGACCGGTTCCGCGAGTTCCGGTTCCACGGGTTCCGGTTCGGCACGCTCCGGTTCGGGCGCGATCTCGGGTTCGGCGGGCTCGGGTTCGGCACGCTCCGGTTCGGGCGCGATCTCAGGTTCGGCGGGCTCGGGTTCGGCACGCTCCGGTTCGGGCGCGATCTCAGGTTCGGCGGGCTCGGGTTCGGCAGGCTCGGCGACAGCCGGTTCTTCGGGCGCGGGTGCGGTGGCCGGCTCGGGCTGCTCGACGGTCTCGGTCGCCTCACGCTCGACCGGCTCGGGAGTCGTCGTCTCCGGTCCGGCCGGAGCCGGGCGGGTCGGCGCACGCTCGGGGGCGGGCGCTTCCGTGATCTCCTCGGGAAGCGGAATCGTGCGCGGTGCCGGGGGTGTCGGGGGTGCCGATTTCGGAGCGGGTTTCGGTGCCGGCTCGGGTTTCGGCGGCGCTGTCGCCGTCCCCTGACTGAAACTGAAACCGCTCTGGGCCGTGTACCCGCCCGATCGGTCCTTGGTCTCCGGCGACTCCAGTCGGGCGGTCTCGGGCTTCGTCAACGACACCTGACGACGCCGGTACAACGTCAGGCCCACGACGAGGGCGACGAGGACGACCGCAAGAGCGGCCGCGATGATGATCCAGGCTCCGGTACTCACGCACCCATACTGTCAGGCCTGCAGCTCTTCTTCCGGCTCGGGCACGGTTGTCGCGATGTTCTGTCCCCTCAATCTCTGCGAGATCACCCGGGTGATGCCGTCACCGCGCATGCTCACCCCGTACAACGCGTCGGCGACCTCCATCGTCGGCTTCTGGTGGGTGATCACGATCAGCTGGGACTTCTCCCGGAGTTGCTCGAACAACCCGATCAGACGCCGCAGATTGGTGTCGTCGAGCGCGGCCTCCACCTCGTCCATGACGTAGAACGGGGACGGTCGGGCCCGGAAGATCGCGACGAGCATCGCCACCGCCGTGAGCGACTTCTCTCCCCCCGACAGCAACGACAGCCGTTTGACCTTCTTGCCCGGTGGCCGGGCCTCCACCTCGATCCCGGTGGTGAGCATGTCGCCCGGATCGGTCAGGACGAGTCGGCCCTCACCGCCGGGGAACAGTTTCGCGAAGACCTGCTCGAACTCGCGCTCGACGTCCGCGTACGCCTCGGTGAACACCTGGAGGATTCGCGCGTCGACCTCCTCGACAACGGCCAGCAGGTCCTTGCGCGCACCCTTGACGTCCTCGAGCTGCGTGGACAGGAAGTTGTAGCGTTCCTCGAGCGCCGCGAACTCCTCGAGCGCCAGCGGGTTGACCTTGCCGAGCGTCGTGAGATCCTTCTGCGCCCGTTTCGCGCGCCGCTCCTGGGTGGCGCGGTCGTACGGCATCGGTTGGGGCGCGACGACCTGCTCACCGCGTTCCTTCGCCTGCTCGTACTCGGCGACTTCGAGTGCGGACGGCGGCAGCAACACGTCCGGTCCGTACTCGGCGACGAGGTCGTCGAGTCCGATCCCGAACTGCTCGCCGATGGACTCCTCGAGCTGTTCGATACGCAGCGCGGCCTGCGCCCGGGCGACCTCGTCGCGGTGCACGGCGTCGGTGAGCCGGTCGCGTTGTGCGCCCAACTCGCGGACCTGTTCCTTCACCCGGTCGAGGTGCTCGGTGGCCTCGGCCCGGCGACGTGTCAGCTCTTCGCGTTGCGCGAGTGCCGCGGCCACGACCTCCTCGAGGTGCGCCGCGACCCGGGATCCGGCGTCCGCGACCGCCACCGCGACCGCCGCGGCCTGTCGTCTCGCCGCCCGCGCCCGCTCGGCCCGTGCCCGCGCCTCGCGTTCGGCCTGCGCGGCGCGGCGCAACGAGTCGGCCTTGCCGCGCAGCGACTCGGCGCGTTCCTCGGCCGTGCGGGCCGCGAGCCGTGCCTCGACCTCGACGGCGCGGACTTCGCCGAGTGCGGCAGCCGCCATCTCCCGGTCCGCGGCGGTCGAGTCGGTTGCGGCCCCACCGACGGCGCCGTCCTGTTCCGCTTCCGCCAGCCGCAGCCGTTCCTCGAGTTCGAGGAGTTTCTCCCGCGCGGTGTCCCGTTCGGCTTCCGCCTCGGCACGTTGTGCGAGCAACCGCTCCGATTCGGCGAGTGCGTTGCGGGCCGCCTGACCGAGACGCCCGAGTTGCTCGTACACCGCCGACATCGCCGCATCGGATTCGTTCAACGCCGCCAGCGTCTGTTCTACGTGTTCGGCGCGGTCCTTCTGTTCCGCCAGTGCGCCCGTCAATGCCGCGGACAGTTCCTCGGAACGACGCACAGCCCGGTCCAGTCCGTCACGGGACGTCTCGATCGCCGCCTGGATCTCGAGGGTGCTCGGTGCCCGATCCGAGCCCCCGTACACCCAGCCCGATCCGGCCAGGTCTCCGGCTCGGGTGACGGCACGCAGGTCGGGGCGCTCGGCGCACACCCGGACACCGGTGGCCAGATCCTCGACGACGACGGTGCGGGCGAGCAGTGCCCGCAGGCCACCGCGCAGATCGTCGGGACACTCCACCACCTCGTGCGCCCAACGGGCTCCGGCGGGAAGGTCACCGGTGTCGTCGGGGCCGGCGCTGTTCGCGGCGACGAACGCGACACGCCCCTGGTCGGCGTCCGCGAGCGCACCGGCGAGATCGGTGGCGACCCGTACCGATTCGACGGCCAGGGCGTCGGCCGCCGGCCCCAGCGCCGCCGCGACCGCCGCCTCGTATCCGGGTTCGAGCCGCACCCGGTCCGCGAGGGCACCGTGGATTCCCCCGTCGCTGCCGCGGCCGAGCAGCCACGCGGCACCATCCTTGCGTTCGAGTCCCATCGACAACGCCTCGATGCGCGCACCCAGCGATGCGACCTCCTTGCCCGCGGCGCGTTCGGCGTCCTGGAGTTCGGTGACGCGTTCGTCTGCGAGGCGCAGCGCGGCGACGGCACGTTCGTGCTGGGCGTCGGCGTCGATCTCCCCGGCGTCGAGGTCGTCGATGCGGGCCTGGGCGGTCTCGAACTCGGCTTGCGCGGCGATACCGCGCAGTCGCGCTTCCTCGATGGCGACGGTGAGGCGGCCGATCTCCGCGTCCACGGATTCGGCGCGGGTACGGACGGTGTCGACCTGTCCGGTCAGGCGGGCGAGGCCCTCGCGACGGTCGGCGACAGCCCGCACGGCCGCCAGGTGGGCACGTTCGGCGGCAGCCGCCAGTTCCTCCTGCGCAGCCAACTGATCCTTCGCGGCTTCGAGGGTGCCGTGCGCGATCTCGACGGCCTCGATCAGTTCCGCTTCCTCCGCGGCGATCCGCTCGGCGCGGGCCTCCATCTCGTCGGGGTCCTGCCCGGGGCGCGCCTCCGGTTCGGTGTCGAGATGCCGGGCGCGTTCCTGCGCGATCCGCACCGTGGCGGACACACGCTCGGCGAGCGCCGACAGGCGGAACCAGGTCTGCGACGCCGCCTCCGCACCCGGCGTCAGGTGCGCGAGCAGTTGTTCGTGGCGGGTCTGCTCGGCCGACGCGTCGTCGAGCGCGGCGTTGACGTGATCGAGGCGTTCACGAACGACGCGTTCCTGCTCGTCCTGCCCCTGCAATTCGGCACGGCGGGTGACCAGATCATCGGCGGCGAGACGCAGCCGGGCGTCGCGCAGGTCCGCCTGGATCGTCTGGGCACGCCGCGCGACCTCGGCCTGCCGCCCGAGCGGTTTGAGCTGGCGACGCAACTCGGCGGTCAGGTCGGTCAACCGCGCGAGGTTGGCCTGCATCGCGTCGAGCTTGCGAACGGCCTTCTCCCTGCGGCGGCGGTGCTTGAGGACACCGGCGGCCTCCTCGATGAACGCCCGCCTGTCCTCGGGCCGCGATTCGAGGATCGCCGAGAGTCTGCCCTGACCGACGATCACGTGCATCTCACGGCCGATGCCGGTGTCCGAGAGCAGTTCCTGCACGTCCATGAGGCGGCACGAGGACCCGTTGATCTCGTACTCACCGGCGCCGTCGCGGAACATCCGTCGGGTGATCGACACCTCGGAGTATTCGATGGGCAGTGCGCCGTCGGTGTTGTCGATGGTGAGTGTGACCTCGGCGCGACCCAATGCGGAGCGCCCTGCGGTGCCGGCGAAGATGACGTCCTGCATCTTCCCTCCGCGCAGCGCCTTCGCGCCCTGCTCCCCCATCACCCAGGTGAGCGCGTCGACGACGTTGGACTTGCCGGATCCGTTGGGCCCCACCACACAGGTGATGCCCGGTTCGAATCGCAGAGTCGTCGACGAGGCGAAGGACTTGAAGCCCTTCAGCGTCAGACTCTTCAGATGCATGACGGAGAACCTTACCGGTGCTCAGCGCTCGACGAAGCCGACGAGGTCGCCGCGCGGCGGATCCCAGCGCTCGACGACGAGGGTCACCTTCCCGGGGGTGTCGCCGGACCGCAGCCACGCGAGGAGCCGCTCGAGGTCGGCGCGGGGCCCCTCCGCGATGACGAGGACCCGTCCGTCGGGATGATTGGTGGCGTGCCCGACGAGGCCGAGTTCGAGGGCGCGGGCGCGCGTGAACCAGCGGAATCCGACACCCTGGACATGGCCGTGGACCCACGCGGTCAGTCGTTGCGATGCCACGTCGGTCACGTCGTCCGTCCTCCTGCTCGTGATGTTGCCGCGGTGCCCGGCCGTCCGGTGGTCACCGGTGCACACGAGGGGCCGCGTGCACGGTGCCGTCGAAACCCACGGTGTAGAGGGTGTCGGGATCCCATCCGGGCCCGGACCCGAACGCAACGGAGGACATCATCGGTATCCCTTCCACCACACGGCAACTCGTTCCCGTTTCCGGATCGAGCCGCAGCACCGCACCCGCGAGGTTGAGAGCGATGTACAGGGCACCGTCCGGGCCCACCGTCAGATCGTCCGGCGACTGGATCGGACCGAGACCGGGCAGGTCGATGCTGTGCACCGGGCCGGTGAGGTCGTTCGCGTCGAGGATGTGCAGCCGGTTCACGAGGTCGAACGTGGTGACCGTGTACACGGTGTCGCCGTCCACGGCGATGCCGTTGACGGATCCGAGGTCGGTGCGGATCACCCGTGGCTCGCCACCATCGGCGGGGATGTGCGTCAAGCCCACCTCGCCGATGTCGCGGGAGGCCAGCAACGAGCCGTCGGGTAGGAGCCCGAGCCCGTTGGGCATCACGATGCCCGTCGCCACGGTGTCCTGTTCACCGGTGGCGAGGTCGATCCGGACGATGCTGCCGTCCGGTGTGTCGAGCACGCCCGCCGCGGTGGTGTTGCCGGTGGCCAGGTACACGCTGTCGCCGTCGACGACGATGCCGCCGGGGCCCGTCACCTCCGCCACGGCACCGGAGGTTCCGTCCGGTGCGATGCGCCGTAACGCTCCCGGTCCGATCAACGAACCGTCGGAGATCAGCAGTCCGCCCCGACCGTCGAACGCCAGATTCTCGAGCGTCCCGAATCCCGAGGCGACGGTGCCGACCTCGCGCAGCGCACACACGTCCGTGTCCGCGGACGCCGGCACCGCGGCGACGAACATGCCGGCTGTCGCGACGGATGCGGCTGCGGCGAGCCGGATCGATCGGTTCCCCATCGTGTCCCCCATCGTCAGCTGGCGTGTCAGGAATCGGCGGTGATGGTCAAGGTGACCTTCGTGCCGGCTTTCAAGGTGCGGCCGACGGTGCACACCTTGTCGACGGACCGCTCGACGAGTGCGAGTAGGCGCTGCTGGGCGTCGGCGTCGAGCTCGGAGAGATCGAGGATCATCTCTTCCTCGAGGTGCGGGTAGACCTCGTTGTCGCGGTCCGCGGCCCCCGACACCTTGATGGTGGCGTCGTAGTCGTCGCCGAGGCGACGGGAGAGCGGGAAGTCGGAGCTCATTCCGGAACAGGCCGCCAACGCGATCTTGAGCAGTTCGCCGGGCGTGAAGACACCCTCGACGCCGTCGGAGCCGATGAGCACCTCGGCCCCGCGGGAGCTGCGGCCGGTGTAGCGGCGGGTGCCGGTGCGTTCGACCCACAGTTCGGTGGGCGTGGAGTTCTGATCGGACATGGGTGGAATCCTGCCATGCGGATACGACGCGGCCCACACCGCCGGCACCGGCCACCGATCGTGGCTCCCGCGACGCGAATCGTTTCCCGCGGCGGTAACAGCAGACGCGCCAAGAGGTTCCGACCGCGGGAGCACTGTGCTGCGGCACCCGACTAGCGTTTTCGCTGGCACACCGGGCAGAAGTAGCTCGAGCGGTTCATGAACCGCTCGCGCACGATGCGCGTGCCACAGCGGTCGCACGGGTCGCCGTCCCTACCGTACGAATGTAGAGAACGCGCGAAGTAGCCGGATTCACCGTTGACGTTCACGTACAGGGCGTCGAACGACGTACCGCCCTGCGCGAGCGCGTCGGCCATCACCTCGCGCGCCGCATCCAGCACGGCCCGCAGTTTCGGGCCGCTCACCGTATCGGTGCGGCGGGTGCCGTGGATCCGGGCACGCCACAGCGCCTCGTCGGCGTAGATGTTGCCGATCCCCGACACCACCGTCTGGTCCAGCAGTGCACGTTTGATCTCGGTGTGTTTGCTGCGCAACACGGCGACGACGGCGTCGCGGTCGAACCGCGGATCCATCGGGTCGCGTGCGATGTGCGCGACAGGTTCGGGAAGACGGTCACCGTCGACGTCGACCAGCGGTGCCAGTGCCCATCCACCGAACGTCCGCTGGTCGACGAACCGGAGTTCGGCACCGCCGTCCAACACGGTGCGGATCCGCAGATGCTTCTCGTGCGGCACCGTCGGCGGTTGCACGAGCATCTGGCCACTCATGCCGAGATGCACGACGACCGCGAGGTCAGCGGGTTCGACGAGCAGCCACAGGTACTTGCCGCGGCGGCGTACGCCGGTGACGGTCTGCCCTGTCAACTGCGCAGCGAGATCCCGCGGTCCGGGTTCGTGGCGTCGGGTGGCCCGTGGATGCAGCACCTCGACGGCGCGGATCGTCGCACCGACGATGTGCGCGTCGAGGCCGCGACGGACGACCTCGACCTCGGGAAGTTCGGGCACCGGTTACCGGGACTGGTCCGCCGGGGCGTCGACGTCGGTGTTCTGCGCTGACTCGGTCGCCTGGTCCCCGTCGGACCGTCCGGACAGCGTCTGCCACGCCGTGGCGGCAGCCTTCTGTTCGGCTTCCTTCTTGGTGCGACCGACGCCGACTCCGAGTGACTCACCCGCGATGATCGCGGTGGCCGTGAACTCCTTGTCGTGGTCGGGCCCCGTCGCGGTGATCTCGTACGCGGGTACCCCCGCGCCACGTTCGGCGGTCAGCTCCTGCAGGCTGGTCTTCCAGTCGAGGCCGGCTCCGAGCCGCGGACCGCGTTCGAGGAGTTCCGCGAACAGGCGTAGCACCACCTCGCGTGCCACATCGATGCCGTGCTGCAGGTGGACGGCACCGAGCAACGACTCCATGCCGTCGGCGAGGATGCTCGCCTTGTCCCGCCCGCCGGTGAGTTCCTCACCTTTTCCGAGCAGCAGATGCACCCCCAGACCACCGTCGCCGAGACCTCGCGCAACATCGGCGAGAGCGTGCATGTTCACGACGCTCGCACGGATCTTGGCGAGTTCCCCCTCGGGTTTGTCGGGGTGGGTCAGATAGAGCTTCTCCGTGACCGTCAGGCCCAGCACGGCGTCGCCGAGAAATTCGAGGCGCTCGTTGGTCGGCAGACCACCGTGTTCGTACGCGTACGAACGGTGGGTCAGCGCCAGGGTCAACAGTTCGGGTTCCAGAGGGACGCCGAGGGCGGCGAGGAGGGACGTGTGGTCCGCCTCGCCGCCCTCGGGCGTGGTATCGATCGACTTGCTCGTCACGTGACTACCGATGATCAGGCAGGAGAGGTCACCTGACGGCCGTTGTACGTGCCGCACGTCGGGCACGCCACGTGGGGCAGCTTCTTCTCGCCGCAGCCACGGTTCTGGCAGGTGACGAGCGTCGGCGCAGTGGTGTTCCACTGGCTGCGCCGCGACCGGGTGTTGGAACGCGACATTCTGCGCTTGGGGACGGCCACGTCTACTTCTCCTCGTTGCTCTTGCTCTCGGATGCACTGCTGGGTTCTTCGGAGCCTGCGCCGAACGCGGCTGCCAACCCAGCCCAGCGAGGATCCATTATCTCATGCCCGTGGTCCGAATCCGCAATCGCCAGGCGAATACCGCATTCGGAGCACAATCCCGCACAGTCGTCGCTGCACAACGGCTGCAGAGGAAGCTCCAGTCCGACCGCGTCGACCAGAACCGGCTCGAGATCGATCAGATCGTCCTCGACCCGATGGATCTCGTCGTCGTCGGTGGTCCGGTCGGTGACGCTGTTCGGGTAGGCGAACAGCTCGGTGAGATACAAGCTCACCTCGTCGGTGAACGACTCGAGGCATCGCGAGCATTCTCCGACGGTGTCGGCACGAACTGTACCGGTGACCAGTACGCCCTCGGACACCGACTCCAACCTGAGGTCCAGGTCGATGTCGGCCCCCTCCTCGATCGCGATCAGATCGAGACCGATGTGCGACGGTGACGGAGCGTGCCGCTGCACCGTGCGCGTCGACCCCGGGCGCCGCCCGAGGGAGAGCGTATCCAGCACGAGTCCGGAATCCCGGTCGGGACCCGCAGCGCCGGGACGGTGGGTAGGCACGACTGTCTCACTTTCACGATGTCGGTGGAAAAATCACTGGGCAACCCTGCCATGGTACGCGACGACGCCACCGAACCGGAAACCACCCGAACGTCACCGCAGGTCACCGCGTCAGCAGCGAACCGGCCCGTCGGCGACCCTCGCCGGCACGGTCACCGCCGCCAGCCCGCGCGATGGTCGGCCTCTGCGTAGTCCGGCACCCCCGACACCCGCAGTTGCTGACGCCCGCGGCCCACCGACCGCATCGTGGTGCCCAGGAACTCCTCGAACTCGGCGAGCTTGCCGTCGACGTACTCGTCGCACTCGGTGCGCAACCGGTCCGACTCGGCGTGCGCACCGTCGATGACGCGCGCCGACTCGGCGTGCGCGGCCTGCACGACCTCCGTCTGGGACACCAGCCGTGCCTGCTCCGCCTCGCCGTCCGCCACCGACCGGTCGTACGACGCCTTGCCGGCCTCGATCATCCGGTCCGCTTCCGCACGTGCACGCCCGGTGACGTTCTCGTACTGGTTCTGTGCGTCGGTGACGAGGTCACGCGCCTGCGCCTGCGCGTCCGCGACGAGGTCGTCGGCGTGCGCCCGCGCCTCCTGCACCATGCGGTCGGCCTGCGCCTTCGCGTCCGCGAGCATCCGATCGGCGTCGGCGCGGGCGTCGTCGAGCATCGTGCGGGCCGATTCGTCGGCGTCGCCGACGGTCTTGTCGGCCTGCATGCGCGCGTCGCCGATCAACTTGTCGCGATGATCGAGTACGTCCTGGGCGTCGTCGAGTTCCGCCGGAATGGCATCACGGACGTCGTCGAGAAGCTCGAGCACGTCTCCCCGCGGAACCACACAGCTGGCGGTCATCGGAACGCCGCGCGCTTCTTCGACGATCGCGACAAGTTCGTCGAGTGCCTCGAATACCCGGTACACGCCCTACCCCAATCATGATCGACGGAACGGCCGCTGCGACCGTGCCGCGCTCCAGTCTGCCGTAGCACCGGGGTCGACACGGATCACGCGCGGGGGCGTGTCGGTCACGATCGGGTGGAGAATCACCGCTGCGCGGCGCGTTCGGCGATGCGGGCGAGCAACCGCTGGTGCACCTTCTCCGGAAGCATGTCCGTCACGTCACCGCCGTACGTGGCGACTTCCTTGACCAGGGAACTCGACAGGTAGCTGAACGTGGGGTTGGTGGCGACGAACAACGTGTCCACACCGGTGAGCTTGTGGTTCATCTGCGCCATCTGCAGTTCGTAGTCGAAGTCGTTCGCGCCACGCAGACCCTTCACGATCGCGGAGATCCCGTTGGCCTGCGCGTAGTCGACGAGCAGGCCCTGCCACGAATCCACCCGCACATTGCCGAGGTGGGCGGTGGCGTCGGCGAGCATCTCGAGACGTTCGTCGACGGTGAACATGCCCCGTTTGTTGGGGTTGATCATGACGGTGACCACGAGTTCATCGAACTGCAGCGATGTTCGGCCGATGACATCGAGGTGCCCGTTGGTGACCGGGTCGAAGGATCCTGGACAGACGGCGCGGCTCATGGGTCAGCACCGTAACAGTCGGCGATCTCGATGCGGGTCTCCCCGTACTTCCGGGTCCGTCCCGGCGTGTAGCCGGCGGGCCAGCGTGTCTCGGGCGACCGCGCGGACCGCTCGAGAACCACGATCGAGTCCTCGTCCACCCAGCCGTGCGCCGCCAGTGCCTCGAGCACACCGTGCACCGCCTGCTCCCCCACCGCGTACGGGGGATCCGCGAACACCACGTCGTAGACGCGATCGGCGGTCGCCGCCACGACGGCGGCGACCGGGGCGGTCCGCAGGACCGCCCCGGTCAGTGCCACCGCAGCGATGTTGTCCCGGATCACCGCCGACGCCTTCGCATCGGATTCGACGAGCAGCACGTGCCCGGCACCGCGCGACAGCGCCTCCAGGCCGAGAGCACCCGACCCTGCGTACAGGTCGAGCACGGCAGCTCCGTCGAGGTCGATACGGGCATCGAGCGAACTGAACAACGCCTCGCGCACCCGCTCGGAGGTGGGTCGGGTACCGCGGGGCGGCACCTTCAGGCGCCGCCCCCCGGCCCGTCCCGCAACGATCCGGGTCACGGAATCGCCCGTGTCACTCGGCTGGGTCGGGTCACTCGGCGCTTTCCTCCGTGGACACCACGACGAGGAGATCGCCGCCCTCGACCTGCTGCACCGGACCGATCGCGACCCGGTTGACCCGGCCACCGCGCGGCGCGGTGATCGCAGCCTCCATCTTCATGGCCTCGATCGTCGCGACGGTGTCACCGGCGGCGACGGTGTCGCCCTCGCCGACCACCAGCGTCACCGTGCCCGCGAACGGAGCGGCGACGTGGCCCGGGTTGTTCCGATCGGCCTTCTCCGCCGCCGGAACCTCCGCGGCGATCGACCGGTCCCGCACCGACACGGGCCGCAACTGACCGTTGAGGATGCACATCACCGTGCGGAATCCGCGTTCGTCGGGCTCGGAGATCGCTTCCAGGCCGATGAGCAACTCGACGCCCTTGCCCAGCTTGACCCGATGCTCCTCGCCGTACCGCAGCCCGTAGAAGAACTGGTTCGCGGACAGTTCGGTGGTGTCGCCGTACTGCTCGCGGTGCTCCGCGAACTCGCGGGCCGGGCCGGGGAACAGCAGCCGGTTGAGCGTCGCGCGACGCTCGAGCGACGACCCGCCGAGCCCCTTCTCGTCCTCGACGGTGAGCGGGGTCTCCGGCTTCGGCTCGGCACGCCCGGACAGCGCCTTGCTCCGGAACGGTTCGGGCCAGCCACCGGCCGGGGTGCCCAGGTCACCGCGCAGGAATCCGACCACCGAATCGGGGATGTCGAACTTGCCGGGCTCGGCAGCGAACTCGTCGACCGACACGCCCGCACCCACGAGGTGCAGCGCCAGGTCGCCGACGACCTTCGACGACGGCGTCACCTTGATCAACCGGCCCAGCAGACGGTCCGCGCCGGCGTACGCCGCCTCGACGTCCTCGAAACGGTCGCCGAGCCCCAGCGCAATGGCCTGCTGACGCAGGTTCGAGAGCTGGCCGCCGGGGATCTCGTGGGTGTAGACGCGACCGGTCGGCGCGGGCAGACCCGACTCGAACGGTGCGTACACCCGGCGCAGCGCCTCCCAGTACGGCTCGAGATCACACACCGCCTGCAGATCCAGTCCGGTGTCGAACTCGCTGTGCGCGGCGGCAGCGACGATCGCCGACAACGCCGGCTGGCTCGTGGTGCCGGCCAGCGCTGCCGACGCGCCGTCGACAGCGTCCGCGCCCGCGTGCCACGCCGCGACGTAGGTTGCGAGCTGGCCGCCGGGGGTGTCGTGGGTGTGCACGTGCACGGGCAGGTCGAAGTTGCTGCGCAGTGCCTTGACCAGGGTTGCCGCGGCGGGGGCCCGCAGCAGGCCCGCCATGTCCTTGATGGCCAGCACGTGGGCACCGGCCTCGACGATCTGCTCGGCGAGCTTCAGGTAGTAGTCGAGCGTGTAGATCGTCTCGTTCGGATCGGACAGGTCGCCGGTGTACGACATCGCGACCTCGGCGAGCGTGGTGCCCGTCGCGCGCACCGCGTCGATCGCCGGGCGCATCTGGTCGACGTTGTTGAGCGCGTCGAAGATGCGGAAGATGTCGATGCCCGTGTCGGCGGCCTCCTGCACGAACGCCCGTGTCACGGCCTCCGGGTAGGGCGTGTATCCGACGGTGTTGCGCCCGCGCAGCAGCATCTGCAGGTTGATGTTCGGGATGGCCTCGCGCAGCGCCGCGAGCCGCTCCCACGGATCCTCGTGCAGGAACCGCAGGCCGACGTCGTAGGTCGCACCGCCCCACGCCTCGATCGAGAGCAGTTCGGGGGTCATCCGCGCCACGTGACCGGCGACGGTGAGCAGGTCCTTGCTGCGCACCCGTGTCGCGAGGAGCGACTGGTGGGCGTCGCGGAAGGTGGTGTCGGTGACCCCGACGCCCTTCTGCTCACGCAACGCCCGGGCGAAGCCCTCCGGGCCGAGTTCGAGCAGCCGCTGACGCGACCCGGGTGCCGGCGCCGCCGCCAGATCGATCTTCGGGAGCTTGTCGTGCGGGTACACCGTCGCGACCTTCTCGCCGTGCGGCTTGTTGACCGTCACGTCCGCGAGGTACTCGAGGATCTTGGTGCCGCGGTCCGCGGAGCGACGCAACGTCAGCAGCTGAGGGCGTTCCTCGATGAACGAGGTCGTCACCTTCCCGGCCCGGAAATCCGGGTCGTCGAGCACCGCCTGCAGGAACGGGATGTTCGTGGCGACGCCGCGGATACGGAACTCGGTGACGGCGCGCCGCGCGCGGGCGACCGCCGCATCGAGGTTGCGACCACGGCAGGTCAGTTTGACGAGCATCGAATCGAAGTGAGCGGAGACCTCCGCGCCGACCGAGGTACCGCCGTCGAGGCGGATACCGGCGCCGCCGGGCGTGCGGTACCCGGTGATGCGGCCGGTGTCGGGCCGGAATCCGTTCGCCGGGTCCTCGGTGGTGATGCGGCACTGGAGCGCCGCACCGCGGATGGTGATCGCGTCCTGGCTGAGCCCGAGTTCGGAGAGGCTCGCTCCGGCAGCGATCCGCAGCTGCGACTGCACCAGGTCGACGTCGGTGATCTCCTCGGTGACCGTGTGCTCGACCTGGATGCGCGGGTTCATCTCGATGAACACGTGGTTGCCGCGTTCGTCGACGAGGAACTCGACGGTGCCGGCGCACTGGTAGCCGATCTGCTTCGCGAACGCCACCGCGTCCGAGCAGATGCGTTCGCGCAGGGCGGGGTCGAGGTTCGGTGCCGGTGCGAGCTCGATGACCTTCTGGTGGCGACGCTGCACCGAGCAGTCACGCTCGAACAGGTGGATGACGTTGCCGTGTGTGTCGGCGAGGATCTGGACCTCGATGTGCCGCGGGTTGACGACGGCCTGCTCGAGGAACACGGTCGGGTCACCGAATGCGGCGTCCGCCTCACGGGACGCGGCCTCGATCGATTCGCGCAGCTGGGACCGCTCGAGGACACGCCGCATACCGCGACCGCCACCTCCCGCGACGGCCTTGACGAACACGGGGAATTCCATGGACTCCGACGCCGCGAGCAGCGCGTCGACGTCCGAGGACGGCTCGGACGATGCCAGCACGGGCAGGCCCGCAGCCTTCGCGGCGGCGATCGCGCGGGCCTTGTTTCCGGTGAGTTCCAGGATCTGCGCGGACGGCCCGACGAACGTGATGCCCTCACGCTCGCACGCTGCGGCCAGGTCGGGATTCTCCGACAGGAAGCCGTAGCCCGGGTAGATCGCATCGGCTCCGACCGACACCGCCGCGGCGACGATCTCGTCGACCGACAGGTAGGCCCTGACGGGGTGTCCCTCCTCGCCGATCTGGTAGGCCTCGTCCGCCTTCAGACGGTGCAGGGACTTGCGATCTTCATACGGAAACACCGCGACGGTCCCTGCGCCCAGTTCGTAGGCGGCACGGAACGCGCGGATAGCAATCTCGCCTCGGTTGGCGACCAGCACTTTGGAGAACATTCGACGACGGTACCGCGCCCGACCAGCCCATCCTGACCCGGGATTCCACATCTCGAGACAGAATCACGTTCGCGCGGGACTGTAACGATGCAGTCGGCGAAGCGGTAACACACCCGAAACCTGCACGGTCGCAGAGCCGTAACACCGCGCGGGCCGGCGGCGGTCGGGATCCACGATGAGTTTTCCACGCCGACGCGGTCCGTAGTGGGTGTCGGCCGAATCCACCGCCACCACATCCACCGGATCCCGCACGAAAGGTTTCGTCATGCCCCGCACGATCACCGCCCACCTGTTCAGTTCCGTCAACGGTGTCGTCGAATCCCCCGACAGGTTTCAGTTCGATGCGTTCGGCCCGGAAGAAGGCGAGCTGATGAGCAACGCCCTCGACGGCGTGACCGACATCGTCATCGGACGGAAGCTGTGGCAGGAGTGGTCCGAGTACTGGCCGGGAGCCGACGACCCGTTCGGTGCCTTCATCAATCCGGTCCGCAAGCACGTCGTCACCGGCAGCCTCAGCGGCGACCTCGGCTGGAACAGCACCGCCGTCACCGGCGATCCCGTCGAGTACGTCGAGCGGCTCCGGGAGAGCGGATCCGGCGGTATCACGGTGGCCGGCGGGATCGACACCGTACGCACGCTCTTCCTCGCCGGGGTCGTCGACACTCTCACGCTCACCGTCCACCCCGTTGCGACGGGCGACGGTAGGCGCCTGTTCGACGAATCGGTTCCCCTCACCAGGCTGACGCTCGTCGACAGTGCCGTCACCGGCAAGGGAAACGCCGTGCTCACCTATGCGCTGCGTCGTTGAGCACCGGACCTCGGCGCGCGGCGGGACCGAGTCCGGGTCCGTCCGAGCGACTACGACTTCTCGAGATACTCGACCCTCTCCGCGTCGAGCGCGGCATCCATCATGCGCGCGAGTCCGGGATGCCGGGACAGCTCCGGATCCTCCTCGGTGATCTGCCGAGCGAACCGCTGCGCCGCGGCGATGACCTCGACGTCGTCGACCAGCGAGAGCAGACGCAGCGTCGTCGCAGTGCCGGACTGCGCCACCCCCAGCACGTCGCCTTCCCGGCGCAACTGCAGGTCGAGTTGGGCCAGTTCGAACCCGTCGGTGGTGGCGGCGACCGCCTCGAGACGTGCCATCGACGGTGCCCCGGGCCGGGCGTCGGTGACGAGGAGGCACAGCCCCTGGTGGCCGCCACGCCCGACGCGCCCACGCAACTGGTGCAACTGGCTGACCCCGAAACGATCGGCATCGACGATCACCATCACGGTGGCGTTCGGGACATCGACACCGACCTCGACGACGGTCGTGCACACCAGCACATCGATCCGACCGTCGTTGAAGTCCCGCATGACGGCGTCCTTCTCGTCGCCCGGCAACCTGCCGTGCAGCAACCCCACGCGCAGGTCGCGCAGCGGACCTCCGGACAGCTCCTCGTACTGCTGCAACACCGACTTCGTCTCGGGTATCTGCGCACGTCCGCGCCCGGCACCGCCGCCGCCAGCGGCGGCGTCGATCGCGGCGGGGTCGAACGCATCCTCGTCTCCGTCGTCGTCCTCACCGATACGCGAGCACACGACGTAGGCCTGCCGACCGTCCGCGACCTCCTCCCGGATCCGTTCCCACGCCCGGTCCACCCACGACGGATGCACCTTCGCAGCGACCACCCGACTGACGATCGGTGACCGTCCCCGCGGCAACTCGGTGAGCGTCGACACCTCGAGATCGCCGAGCACCGTCATCGCGATCGTCCGCGGAATCGGGGTGGCGGTCATGACCAGGACGTGCGGTGAGGCACCGTCGCGCCCCCGCGACCGCAGTTCGTCGCGTTGCTCGACCCCGAAACGGTGCTGCTCGTCGATCACGACGAGCCCCAGATCGGCGAACTGCACGTTGTCCTGGATCAGGGCGTGGGTACCGATGACGATGCCCGCGTCGCCGGACACCGCGTCGAGCAGTGCCTGTCGCTTGCGGGCGACCCCCATCGACCCCGTCACCAGCGTCACGCGGGTCGCGTGTTCGTGGCCATCGAGTTCACCGGCCGCCGCGAGGTCGCCGAGCATGCCCGTCAACGACCGGGCGTGTTGCGCGGCGAGCACCTCGGTGGGTGCGAGCAGCACACACTGGTGCCCGGCGTCGATCACCTGCAACATCGCCCGCAGCGCGACGATGGTCTTGCCGGAACCCACCTCGCCCTGCAGGAGGCGGTTCATCGGGTGGCTGCCGGACAGGTCGGAGGCGATGTCCTCGGCGACGGCGAGCTGACCGGCGGTCAACTCGAACGGCAGCCGCGCATCGAACTCGTCGGCGATCCCGCCGCTCCGCCGCGGGCAGCCCGGCGCCGTGCGCACCCCCACGTCGCGGCGACGGCGGGCCAGCACCAACTGCACGGCCGCGGCCTCGTCGAATCGCAGTCGTTCGCGGGCGCTACCGACGTCCTCCTTGCTGTCGGGCAGATGCACCGCGCGCAGCGCCGCGTCGAGGCCGAGCAGCCCGTGTTCGCTGCGTACCTCCTCGGGAAGCGGATCGTCGACGGTGTCGAGCTGGTCGAGCACCTGCCGGACGCAACGCAGCACCGTCCACGACTCGACGTCCCGGGTCGCCCGGTACATCGGGATGAGTGATCGCTCGAAGACGGACAGGTCGAGGCCGTCGCCACCCTGCGACGCGCGGGCCAGACCGGCGAGGTCGCCGGCGCCGCGCACCCTCGGTGCCGGAACCGGCTCCAGGACGTCCTCGCGCACCTCGGGGAGCACGAGATAGCTCGGGTGCGTCAGGCTCCACTTGTCGCGGAAGTACTTGACGGTGCCCGAGAACATGGCGCGGACACCTGGCCGGATGTTGTGCTTGACCTTGTGCGGGTTGAAGAACGTCACGTCGATCGTGTGCTTGTCGGAACGCAACCGCACCGCGAGCCGGTGCCCCGCCCGCGACTTCATCGGGACGACGTCCGCGGATTCGACGCGGGCGATGATCGTGATGTGCTGCCCTGCGGGGGGCTGATCGTCGCCGAGTTCTGCGCCCTGCGTGGCATAGCGGTGCGGGTAGTGCCGCAGCAGATCCTCGACGGTGGTCATCCCGAACGCCTCGGCGAGCGCATCGGCGGTCTTCCTGCCGAGGAGATGATCGAGTCGGTCCGCGAGTGTGGCCACGGCCGTCCTTTCCGTTCCGGGCGGTGGCCGGCGCGGCCACCGTCACTCGACGCCGAGCTGCAGCAGGTCGCTGCGCTGACCCCCGTGATACACCACGACCTCCAGTTCGGGGTGACGGTCGTCGAGGTGGCGGGTCAGTTGCTCGGCGAGGTCGGCGGGAGCGCCGTCACCGACGAGCATCGTCACGAGCTCACCACCCGCGGCGAGCAACTTGTCGAGCAGCGACACACCCGCTGCCGGTAGATCATGCTCGATGACTACGACATCGTGCCCGGCCGAGCCGAGCGCATCGCCCGGCTCACACGTTCCGACCCAGGTCAGCGCCCGTTCCGTGGCGATCTTCAACGACCCCCAGCGAGTCGCGGCCGCCGCCTCGGACATCGCGTACGCATCGTCGACGGCCGCGCGGCGCGCGTCGTGCACCGCGAGAGCAGCGAGTCCCTGCACCATCGACGCGCTCGGCAGGAACATCACCTCGCGGGCGCCGTCACGGACCTGCGCGCCCAGCGCCACCACGTCCTGCGCGGTCACCGACCCGTTGGGCAGCACGAGCACATCGCGACTGGGCATCGCGCGGATCGCGTCGAGGATCCGCCGCGGCCCACACGGTCCGTCGCAGTGCAGGACGGTCGCGCCCTCCGCACCGAACAGGGCTCCGGCACCGTCCCCGTCGACGACGGTGAGCACCGCGCGGCCGTCGTGCCGCGACTCCGCGGTCGTGCAGACTCCGCCGCGCGCGGCCTCCAGCGCGAAACACGTGATCGTGATCCGGCGGAGCCGGCCCGCCGCGGCACCCGCCTCGACGGCCGCACCGGGGTCGCAGCAGTGCACGTGCACCGACCACCCGGCCGCTCCGTCGCCGACGACGGCCACCGAGTCCCCGAGTTCGTCGAGCCGCCTCCGCAACGCGTCGATGCGCTGGCGGTCGGAGCCGTCGACGAGATACATCACCTCGTAGTCCTGGTCCGCGGTGTCGCCGTGGTGCGCGTCCGCTCCGAGGTGCTGGTGACCGTGAACCGATGTCCGGGAGGCCGGTGCGGGTTCGACGGTCAACGCCAGCGTCCGCTGGGGACGCCGGCCGGTCACGACCTCGACGAGGCAGTCCAGCAGCACCAGCAGACCCAGACCGCCCGCGTCGACGACACCGGCGCGTGCCAGCACGTCGAGCTGCGACGGAGTCTCGACCAGCGCGGCCTCGGCGGCGTCCGCCGCCGCGATCACCCGCTCGGCTGCCGCCGTCCCGGCCGCGGCGACGGCGCCGCGTGCTGCGGCGTGCAGGACGCTGACGATCGTTCCGTCCGCGGGTGCGCTCAACGCTGCGGTGACGGTGTCGCCCGCCCGGCTCAGCGCCCGCGCGATGTCGTCACCGTCGATGGTCTCCGCCCCGGCGACCGCGTCGGCGAGACCCCGCAGGATCTGCGCGAGGATCATCCCCGAGTTGCCGCGGGCGCCGGTGAACGCGCCCCGTGCGAGGGCTTCCGCAACCCCGGACGCGGTGCGGGCACCGTCCACCGGGTCACCGAGTTCGCCGACGGCGGCACGGAACGTGATCAGCAGATTCGTGCCGGTGTCTCCGTCGGGAACCGGGAACACGTTGAGTGTGTTGATCTCGTGGCAACGCTCGGCGAGGGTGTCGACGCCCGACTCCGCCCACCGGCGCAGCATCCGCCCGTCGACGCGTCCACCGCGTTCGTGCACACGATCAACCCTCTCTCCGGTTCTCTCGGCTTCGCTCAGCTCGTCCGGTTCTCAGCCGAAAGAGTAGTCGCGTCGCGCAGGCGGAGCCGGTTTGGCCATCGGGACCTCGATTCGGTAAGCTGGCCGGGTTGCCGCGCACGGGTGGCTGTGTTCCCCGTGTCCAGGTACCACAGACAGAAATATCCACTAGACACAAGGAGTTCGCGACATGGCTGCCGTCTGCGACGTATGCGCCAAGGGCCCCGGCTTCGGGAAGTCGGTCTCGCACTCGCACCGGCGGACCAACCGTCGCTGGAACCCGAACATCCAGAGCGTCCGCGCCCAGGTCGCCCCGGGCACCACGCGCAAGATCAACGTGTGCACCTCCTGCCTGAAGGCAGGCAAGGTCGTCCGCGGCTGAGCAACAGATCCTACGCGAAGGCCCCCGGCGCGAAATGCGCCGGGGGCCTTCGACATTCGTATTGCGTGCCGATATGGTGCCCCGGTGACCGATAACAACCAGTCCCACGTGCGGGTGGAAGACGGAGTCCTGCTGATCGCAGTGGCCACGGCCGAGAACGGCGCCTCCCTGTCGCCCGACGGAATGCAACAGGGCATCGCGGCACTGCGCGCGGCCGGCCCCGACATCGGCGCCGTGCTGCTCGTCGGCGAGGGCGCGAACTTCTGCGCCGGCGGCAACGTCCACGGTTTCGCGGCCGCCGGGGACCGTGCCGCGCATCTGCTCGACGTCGCGAACCTCTTCCACGACTTCGTCCGCGAGATCCACGGCGTCGGCGTGCCCGTCGTCGCCGCCGTCCAGGGGTGGGCGGCCGGCGCGGGCATGAGCCTGGTGCTGCACGCCGACGTCGCACTCGGCGGCCCCGGCACGAAACTGCGCGCCGCCTACCCGTCCATCGGGTTCACCCCCGACGGCGGCATGTCCTGGATGCTTCCGAAGGTCGTCGGCCTGGCCCGCGCCCGCGAACTGATCCTCACCGATGCGGTGATCGGCGCGGACGAGGCCGTGCGGCTGGGGCTGCTCAGCCGTATCGTGGCCGACGACGAGGTCCCGGCGGAAGCACTGCGCCTCGCCCGCACCCTCGCGCACGGACCGACCGCCGCCTACGCCGGCATCCGACGTCTGATCAACGATTCGGTGGCACGTTCACTCTCGGAGCAACTCGACGCCGAGGCCGCGTCGATCTCGGCGGCATCGGTGACACCCACCGGAATCGAGGGTGTGGACGCGTTCGTCGAGAAGCGCCGCCCCGACTGGGGGTCGGTGCAGTCCGTCCACTGACCCGCGGAACGGACCGGTGGTCAGGCGAGTCGCCAGTCCACCGGTTCCGCGCCCTGGGCGACGAGCAACTCGTCCGCGCGGCTGAACGGGCGGGAGCCGAAGAATCCACGCGACGCCGACAGCGGTGAGGGATGCGCCGACTCGATCGACGGAACGTTCCCGAGCATCGGCCGGAGGGTCGCGGCATCGCGGCCCCACAGGATCGCGACGAGCGGGAGGTCGCGGGCGACGAGCGCGCGGATCGCCTGTTCCGTCACTCGCTCCCATCCCTTCCCCCGGTGCGACGCCGGGGCGCCCGGCCGCACGGTGAGGACCCGGTTGAGCAAGAGCACGCCCTGCTCCGTCCACGGCGACAGATCACCGTTCGACGGGGTGGGTAGCCCCAGGTCCTCGCTGTACTCGCGGTAGATGTTCGACAGGCTCCGCGGGATCGGTGACACCTCCGGCGCCACCGAGAAGCTCAACCCCACGGCGTGCCCGGGCGTCGGGTACGGATCCTGCCCGACGATCAGCACCTTCACCCGATCGAAGGGGTGGGTGAAGGCGCGGAGCACGTTGTCGCCGGAGGGCAGGTACCGATGCCCCGCGGCGAGCTCGGCCCGCAGGAAGGACCCCATGGCCGCGATGTCGTCGGCGACGGGCGCGAGCGCGTCGGCCCAGCCGGGATCGATGAGGTCCGACAGCGGCCTGGGAGCACGCTCGGCGGTCTGGTCGGTCACGTGTGCAACTCCGGTGGTCGGGGACGGAACACTGCTCGGTCGGCTCAGTCGATGCGGCGGAGCGCCGTGCGGTAGTAGTCGGCGTTCGCGGCGTACATCTTCGCGTTGGGCTCGAACGTGCCCTCGGGCACCTCGAATCCGTCCCGGATCTTTGCGGGGATGCCCATCGCCATGCGACGGGGCGGGAGCTCGAAACGCGGCGGGACGAGCGCGCCCGCAGCGACCTGCGCGCCCGCACCGATCGCCGAACCGTTGAGCACGAGCGAGCCCGAGCCGATGAGCGCGCCGTCACCGATCGTCGCGCCCTCGATGTGCGCGTTGTGTCCGACCACGCAGCGGGCACCGATGACCGTCGGTTCGACCGCGGTGCAATGGATGATCGTGCCGTCCTGGATGTTGGTTTCCTCGCCGACGGTGATCGTGCCGTAGTCACCGCGCAGCACCGCGGTGGGCCACACCGACGCGCGGGCACCGAGCGTCACGGCACCGATCACCACCGCGTCGGGATGCACCCACGCGTCGGGGTGGATGTCGGGGACACGATCGCCGAGAGCGTAGACAGCCATGCGCGCAAACCTATCTCGAGACGTCCGTGTCGCTCCGGGGTGGCGGCGTGAAGCTCTGCCACCCACCCGGCCCGGGGTGCGGACTGCCGGCGACGGTCACGCCGTGACCGTCCTCGACCACCCCGATCCGGTGCCACTCGTCGGGCAGCGGTACATCGGGCGGGAAGCACGCGGCGAGTGCGTGGTCCTCGCCACCGGTGAGGACCCACTCCCACGGATCTGCACCGAGCGCGGCCGCAGCAGCCCCGATCGGTGCTGCGGGTTCCAGGCGGTCCGGGTCCAAGGTGATCCGCACCCCGGACGCCTCCGCGATGTGGCCGAGGTCGGCGAGCAGGCCGTCGGAGATGTCGGTGCCGGCGACGGCGCCGGCGACGGTCGCCGCCGGGCCCGCCGCGTACGGCGGGGTGGGTTCACGGTGGGCATCGACGAGTTCGGGGAAACCGTCGTTCCCGGCGAGCAGCAGCGCCAGTCCCGCCGCGGACCGGCCGGTGCTCCCGGCGAGCGCGACGGTGTCGCCGGGGCGCGCCCCCGACCGCAGCAGGGGTGCGTGTCCTCCGAGGTCACCGAGGACGGTGACCGCGACGATCACCTGATCCGCCTGCACCAGGTCGCCGCCGACGACACCCGCACCGAGTTCTTCGGCGGCCTCCCCGATCCCGGCGGAGATCTCGTCGAGGACGGAGACGGGCGTGTCGGGTGGGCAGCCGAGCCCGACCAGGAACGCGGTGGGTCGCGCTCCCATCGCGGCGACGTCGGCACCGTTCTGCGCGACCGCTTTGCGTCCCACCTGTCGGGGCGTCGACCAGTCGAGGCGGAAGTGCCGTCCCTCGACGAGCATGTCGGTCGACACCGCGACGCGACCGTCCGGTGCGGCGACGAGAGCCGCGTCGTGCCCGGGACCGACCAGGGTCGACACCGGTTGCCGTCGCCCTGCGGTCGCGCGGGCGATGGTGGGGAACTCGCCGACCTCTGCGACAGTGGGCCCGACCGGATCTGTCACTGTGACGGTCGCCTCCTTCTCACACCGGGGTCGGTGCGTGACCTGCCCACGACCGGGCATGCGCCCTCGAAGCACTGATAGTTTCGGTTCACGCTACCCGTCGGCTCGACGCCACCGAGCCCGGCGGGTCACCCGAATCCCGCACAACCGAAACGCAGGAAGCCATGACCGAATCCGATTCCCCCGAACCCGACCGGAACGCCAGCGACGACGGGGGCACCCCGAAGGCCGAGGGCAGACATCCGGCGGTGATCGCGACGGCGATCGCGCTGCCGGTGGCGTTGCTCGTCGGCGTGGTGGTCGCGGCGGTCATGGTGGGACGCAGCCCCGCGACGGGAACGGTCGGTCTCGGCCCCGTTCCCGCACCCGAGGCGGAGTCCGGGTCGTGCACGGACCTGCTCGGGTCGCTCCCCGAGCGGATGGGTGATTTCGCACGGGCCGACCTGGCCGATCCCGCGCCGGTGGGTGCGGCGGCCTGGCAGGATCCGGACGCGGCAGAGGTCGTGTTGCGGTGCGGACTCGATCGTCCCGACGAGTTCGATCAGGCCGCCGCCCTGCAGATCGTCGACGGTGTGCAGTGGTTCGAGGTGTCGGGTGCCGACCAGGGCATCGACGCCAGCACCTGGTTCGTGGTGGACCGTCCCGTCTACGTCGCGTTGACCGTCCCCGACGGTTCGGGACCGACACCGCTGCAGGACGTGTCGAAGGCGATCGCGGAAACACTCCCGCAGCAGGACATCGACCCGGCCCCGATCTCCGGCAACTGACCCGTGCGCACTTCTGGTAGCT
>NZ_JAIYEP010000002.1 GCF_020515525.1 Rhodococcus yananensis | reverse complement strand
CGCACCGCTGCGGCGTCAGGGGGTCCGCATCGTTCCCGTCTCCTGGTAGCGCCGATGGAATCCGAACGCCTCACCGAGCAGGTGCGGCGTCTGGCCGGCGTTCTCCACGGCCTCGGCGCGCTCGACGTAGTCGAGCAGTCGAGCCCGGTAGTCGGGGTGCGCGCAACGGTCGATGACGACCCGCGACCGTCGCCGCGGCGACAGGCCGCGAAGGTCCGCCAGGCCCTGTTCCGTGACCAGTACCTGTACATCGTGCTCGGTGTGGTCGACGTGCGGGACCATCGGCACGATCGACGAGATCGCACCGTCGCGGGCGGTCGACGGGCTCAGGAACAGTGACAGGTTGCCGTTGCGCGCGAAGTCACCGGAGCCGCCGATCCCGTTCATGATGCGGGTACCCATCACGTGGGTGGAGTTGACGTTGCCGTAGATGTCGGCTTCGAGCATCCCGTTCATCGCGATGATGCCGAGCCGCCGCACGATCTCGGGGTGGTTGCTGATCTCCTGCGAACGCAGCACGATGTGCTCGCGGTAGTAGTCGATGTTGTCGACCAGCTTCTCGCGTCCGGCCTCAGACAGGGCGAATGCCGTCGCCGACGCGAAGCGGACGGTTCCGTCGTCGATGAGTTGGAGCATGCCGTCCTGGATGACCTCCGAGAAGCAGGTCAGCCCGCGGTACGGGCCCTTCGACAACCCGGCGAGAACCGCGTTGGCGACATTGCCGATACCCGACTGCAGCGGCAGCAGGGTGTCGGCGGGGAGGCGACCGGCCCGCACCTCGTGACCGAAGAAGTCCACGACGTGGGCCGCGATCGCCTCACTGGTGGCGTCCGGGGCCGTCAACGCGACCGCGCTGTCGGGCGCGTGGGTCTCGACCACGGCGACGACGCGTGCCGGGTCGATCCGCAGGTACGGCTGCCCGATGCGGTCCTCCGGGGCGGTCAGCAGGATCGGTGTGCGGTGCGGGGGCAACGCGGTGCCGTAGTAGATGTCGTGGGTGCCGGCAAGCGCTTCGGGGATCCACGAGTTGACCTCGAGGACGACCCGGTCGGCAACGTCGAGCCACGTCTTGCTGTTGCCCACGGAGGTCGCGGGGATGAGGTCCCCGGACTCGGTGATCCCCGCGACCTCGACGACCGCGACGTCGACGCCGCCGTGGAAGCCCTGCCACACCTGCTGCGCGACGTGGGAGAGGTGGACGTCGACGTAGTCCATGCGCCCGTCGTTGATGCGTCCGCGTGCGGTGGCCTCGGCCTGGTAGGGCATGCGGAGCGCAATACCGTCGGCCTCGGCGAGTTCACGTTCGACCTCCGCGGAGACGGAGGCACCGGTGAGCAGGCCGACGGTGAAGTCCTCCCCTTCGACACGGGCGCGTCGGATGCGTTCGGCGAGCACCGGCATGACCGCCTTGGGGGTACCGGCACTCGCGAAACCGCTGATCGCCACGGTGTCTCCGGGTCGGATCCACTCGACGGCTTCCTGCGCCGAGACGATCTTGTTCCGGAACACCTGACTGCGGACGCGGTTCGCGACCGTCGACCGGAGCAGGGGAGCTGGAAGTGTTGGCATGCCCAACACTGTAGCGGGGGACACATTCCTCCCGTCACACCCACCCCGGCCCCGCGACCGCCGTCACCCCCGGGACCCACCACCGACCCGTGCGCACTTCTGGTAGCGGGGGCTACCAGAAGTGC
>NZ_JAIYEP010000001.1 GCF_020515525.1 Rhodococcus yananensis | reverse complement strand
GGGCCCGACTCGTTCTCCGTGGACGCCGGTCGTCGTGCTGCTCCGAATCACCCACCTCGTGTCGGACCCCGGGTACACAATCGAAGGTGAGGCACGACCCTCGCTTCGAAGCGACCGAGGAGGCGCACGTGCGATGTACGCGAACATCGAGGTCCACTTCGGCTGGACGTCACGGCGAGTGAGTCTCGCGGGCTGTGAATCACGCACTCGGGGACGGGAAGACCCCGAGCGGGAGGTCACGCTCGACCGCCGCGTGTGCGCCGAGGGCGTCACCCAACGACTACTGGCTCTGCACGATCCCGTCGCCGACCACGACTACGTCGCAGTCGTGGTGGGCCGGGTGACGGGATCGGACGATGTGCCCGTCCGCACCGTCGACGAAGAGCGTCTCCTGCTGGCCGCGGCGCACAGCCGGTGCCCCGGAGAGATCCTCGTCGGCACGGCCGGCGACGACGATCCCACCGTCCGCGAGCTCGGGCATCAGTTGCGCCGAGGCGGCCCGCTGAGGACGCTGCTGGCGTGTTCCGGTGCGCGGTCGGTGGTGATCGACTGGTCCGACGTGCCGGATCGAGCGGATGCCGGGCGAGTAACTCGCCGACGTTGATCCGACGACCGACACACCCGGGTTTCCCGCCGTTGCCGTCCGGTACGAAACCGGTGTCGACCTGCACACGCGTCACGTCATCACGTCGCGGGCGAGCCACGGCCGAGACCTCTGCGTGACCTTTTCGTTATATTGGCTTACGGTCGGTGGTGGAGAGAACGAATTCCACTTCCGACTCGCGGCGCCGGGCCGAGTACATGCCCGTCGGGGGCGGTCCGGCGCCGCGCCCGACCGGACCGACTACGACGAGGACACCCGTGCGGCGCGGTTCTCGAGGTCCTCCGCGTCGACCTCGGCACCCCACGCGCGCAGCGCCCTCGCCGTCACGCGCAGCGAGTCCGCCGACGGGCCGGTCGCGGGCGTCGACGGGTTCGCCGAGCGGGTGGCACCGGGACGACGTCCGGCCAGGGGAAACAGCGCAGTGAAGAGCATGTCGTACCTTTCGTGGGGCTGCGGCAGCATCGAGAACAGCCCGGCTTCACCGGCCGGAGGCACTCGGATCCCCGACCATACAGACTGTCTGCTACCTCGGGTCTACCACCGGACGACACGTTTCCGACTGCGACATCAGTCACATACGCACCACGAACCCCGGGAGTTGCAGGTCATCCCGTGGTCCATTCCACGAAAGGGGCCGCACGGTGACCGACGCGACGCGCACGCGGCCGTGCACGACGGGACGGGTCCGCGCCGACGTCGGTACGGGCGTGCGGTCAGTGCGACGGCGCCAGCCCGGCGCGCGCCACCGCGGTGGGTGCCTCCACCGCGATCAGGTGTCCCACGCCGGGGACGACCGCGACGTGCGCGTCGATCTCCGCGCCCATCCGCCGCAGCGCCGACACCTGGACGAGCGGATCCTGCTCACCGACGACGATCTCGACGTCGCGTCCGCGCCACCGCTTCCACAGCGCACCGGAGATGCGCGGCATCCCGGACTGCGACCGGCAGTACGCCCCCATCCGGCACGACCACCGCACCGTCGAGTCGTCGGGCTCGAAACCTTCACCGGCGAGGGACCGCAGGTACCGCTCGGTGTTCTCGATGCTCGGTTCGTTGCGCCACTGCAGGCCCGCGATGACACCGCGATGCCACCGCGCCCGCGGAACGAGCCCCAGGGGAGCCGCGAGCACGAGTTTGCCGACGCGGTCGACATCGGAGATCGCCGCAGCTGCCGACGCCGCCCAGCCCAACCCGAGGACAGGGGTCCGCTCGAGCTGCAGTGCATCGAGAATCTCGGTCAGCCAGCGACCGTACGCGGCGTGGACGTTGGAATCGGGTCGTTCGCACGCACTCGAACCGGGCAGCCCCGGCAGGTCCACCAGCGTCACCCGCGTGGATGTGTCGAACGAGCCCGCCAGCTCGCGCAGACCCGCTGCCGGCAGGTCGCCGCCCGCGAGCACCACGATCGGTCTGCCCGCGGCCGGTCCGACACCGATCAGGTGGGTTTCACCGAGCGACGTCCGCGTCACGTGCTCGTCGACGGGTCCTGTCCACTGCGACAGCAGCCCGGAGCAGGCCTGGTGGATGACGCTGTCGTCACCGGGACAGCGGTACGGGGTCTTCGTGAGCATTCCAGTCACCCACCTACCCGGTCGGTACCGACAGCGGCGGCATCTTCACAGGTGAACGGCATGTTTGGATCTTCTCTCGTAGGTACGACATGGTCCGGGTTCTCAGCCGGCTTCCGGCACACCGCAGGACACGGTAGCCCACACGCGCGCACCGAATCCAGCCCCGGGGCCGTTCGCGGCCCACGCGTCCCATCCGCCACGTCCGTCGGGGTGGGACGGGAGCCGCACGACCCGCGTGAGGCTCCCGTACGATCCCGACCGCCAAGAGGTCTCGTCATCGGGGAATGGGAGAACGTTCATGGATCAGGACGTGCTGGTCGTCATCGGAGTCGGAGGGATGGGCACGGCCGTCGCGCGGCGGCTCGGCAGCGGCCGGAAGGTCCTGCTCGCCGACTTCGACGAAACCACCCTGTACGGCGTCACACAGACCCTGCACGGCGAGGGACACGACGTGACATCGCAGCTCGTGGACGTGTCGGATCCGGCCTCCGTCGCGGCACTCGCCGACGCCGCAGCCGCACTCGGCGCCGTCACCCACGTCGTGCACACGGCGGGACTGTCGCCCGAACAGGCGTCCACCGAGGCTGTTCTGAAGGTGGATCTGCTGGGTGTGGCGCTGGTACTCGACGAGTTCGCCCGCGTCGTCGCGCCCGGCGGCGCCGGTGTGGTCGTCGCCAGCATGGGCGGGCACATGGTTCCCGTGCCGGACGAGCAGGCGGGGGCCCTCGCCGGTACGGCCACCGCGGAGCTTCTGTCGCTGCCGTTCCTGGCCCCGGAGACACTCGGGAACGCCGGCATCGCGTACGCGCTTGCCAAGCACGCGAACGTCCTGCGCGTGCAGGCCTCCGCCTCCGCGTGGGGTGAGCGCGGCGCCCGCATCAACTCGATCAGCCCGGGCGTGATCTCCACCCCGATGGGTCGCCGGGAACTCGACGGTGAATCCGGGCAGGGCATGAAGTCGATGGTCGCGATGTCGGCCACCGGACGCCTGGGTACCCCCGACGACATCGCCTCGGCCGCGGAGTTCCTGCTGGACCGCCGTTCGAGCTTCATCACCGGCACCGATCTGCTGGTCGACGGCGGGGTCGTCGCCGCGATCCGGTCGGCTCGCCGCGCGGGCTGAGCCGACCGGATCCGCATCCGGACCACGCACGTGCCGATCAGTACGCGATGTTGATGTGCCCCGGTGACCACAGTCCCGATCGGGTGATCGACTCGGTGTCGATCCTGGCGGGTTCCGCGGACTCGCCCCGCAGCGTGAACTGTTCCACCGAACCCCAGTCCCGATCCCAGTCGCCGTCGAGGTAGGACGCGATGGTGCGGCCTCCGAGCAGCATGTCGGTCCAGCCGAGGGGGCCGCCGCCGTGGTGGTCCTGCCACTGGTTGGTGGAGGTCGCGCCGACCCGGTCGGGCAGGATCCGGAACTCGGGGATCTCGGCGACACCGTTGCTGTGCAGCATCTGGTCCTGGCACGGGAAGTTCAGGCCGACGGCCCAGTCGAGCAGCACCGGCGTGTCGGTTCCCAGCACCTCCTGCACGGTCTGGGTCCGCGGCACCCGCGGTGGGGTGAACGCGAGCCACTGCTCCGGCGCGATGTCGTGGTCGACCGCGACGATGCGCACCGCGTCGGCCTCGGCGGGCAGCCGGTCGAGCGGCACCCGCAGGTTCCGCCACGACGGGGTCGGCCCGATGTCGATCGGCAACTCCGATCCGAGCACCGCGACGGAGCCGGATCCGTCCACGGTGCCGTACTCGAGACGCAGACTCTGGCCGTACGTCTCGACGCCGTCCGCGTCGACGGTGAAGATCCGGCCGGCCGCCGCGATCGACACGATGTCGCCGCGCGAACCGGTGGCGTCCGGATCCGGCAGGCGGTACCAGTCGGTGGTGACCCGCCCCGTTCCGCTGCCGTGGCTGCCGAGGACCGGCGTCGTGGCCGGGTCGAGCCCGAACGGCAGGGCGACACGGCTGCCGTTGGCGCCGACCCGTCCGACACCGCCCTCGGTGCCCGCGGTGCCCGAGGTCGTCGCCGAGTCACCGTCGACGGTGTTCGCGGTGCCCGCACCCGCACTCTCGTCGTCCGCCGACAGATCGTTCGCGACCCCGTCCGGGGTGAACCGGTCGTCCCCGGACACGGCGAGCGCCGCCGCGAGATCACCGCCGAGCGGTGTGAGCATCCCGGCGTTCGGATCCATCTCGAGCAGCGCATCGTTCGCCAGCCCACAGGACGAACCGGTCAGCGCATCGAGGTTGGATCGGGCCACCGAGTACGCGGGGTACTGGGCGACGGCGCCCTTCGCGAGCGAGAGCACCTCGAAGAGCACCATCGCCGCGGCCGCGACCGTCAACGGCGGGATCGCCCACAGTCGCGACGGCGTGTCGGTGCGCGTGTTGGCCACCGGGTGGATGTGCCACCACGCGGCGAGCAGCAGCGCGAGAACCGTGAGCCCGAAGAACACGGTGGAGAACCCGAAACCGGCGACGGACGGCGGCTTGTCCCACCACGGCACCCCGTAGCTGGACACGTACCACCAGCCGTTGGGGCCGATGAACGACATCGTCAGGGTGAACGACACGGCGGCGGCGAAGAGCGCGCGGTTGCGGCGCGACCGGAGGACCGCCGGGGCGACGGCCACGGCGGCGACGATCGCGAGCGCACCCGCCAGACCCGCGTAGATACCGAAGTGGTGCGTCCATTTGGTGGGCGCGAACATCATCAGGACGAGCGCGCCGAGGGTGATGCCGACCAGCCGTCGGGTCGGCCCCTGCGCCGTTCCGGGGATGTGCCCGCCGCGGCGGAGCATCGCGACGATCGCGGTGACCAGGCACAGGATCATCGTGAACACCGCGAATCGACGCGACAGCGACCCGTCGACGGTGACCTGCAGCAGATACTGGTAGCGCAGGTACTCCTGGAACCACGGCACGTTCGGGCCGACCGCGTGCGTCTTCTGCATCTCGAGGACGGCCGCCAGGGTCTGGTCGGCGAACACCGCGGCGAGGATGACGGTGCCGGCGGCGACGATCGGGGCGAGCACCACCACGAAACCGAACTGCCGGCCGCGGTCCAGCACGATACGGGCGATGGGCCGGGCGCCGGCGATCAACGCGGCGAAACAGATGATGCCGGACGGCCCCGCGGTGACGGTGATCGCTCCGACGAGGACCGCGACCGCGGCGGGCAGCAACCGGCGTGTCGCGACAGCGCGTTCCACCGAGCACCAGGTCAGCAGCACACCGGCCGCGACGATCGGCTCGGGCCGCAACCCGTTGTTGAACGGCAACCAGAACGCGAGGAACACCAGCGCGCCCGTCCACAGCGGGATCGACGTGCGCCGCACCGCGGCACCGATCCGCGGCGCGACCTCACGGCTGATCACCCACCATGTGAGCAGACCCGCGGCGAGGGCGGGCAGACGCATCCACACGCTGGCCGTGGACACGTGGGTCATGAGCGCGAGCACGTCGTAGAAGGGGGTACCGAACGGGGCCTCGGGGACACCGAACCAGCGGAAGTAGTTCGCCATGTACCCGGCCTCGTCGGCCGCGCGGGCCATGCCCAGCTGATAGCCGTCGTCGGCGGTGTTCGCGCCGATGATGTGCCACACGAGCAGGGTGCCGACGACCACGGCGTCGACCGGCCGGAACGACCACCAGGACGCCGGAAGGATCCGGCGTGACCGGCGGCCGTCGAGGGCGTCGAGCCGGTGCAGCGACCACAGCGACACGATCGTCGCGAGGACCGCGACGATCATCGCGACGAGTTTGATCCAGGTGGGCGACGACGTGAACCGGGTGTCGAGGTCCGCGGTGACCGACAGACCGTCGGGCAGGTCACCGTCGAGTCCGGTGAACACACCGACCATCTGCGGACGCAGATCACGATCGAACACCTGCTCGGTGTCGGCGCCGGCCGAACCGGTGACCGCGGCGACCGTCCGTTCCGGGGTGAAGTGCACGGTCACTGCGCACCCGGCACCCGACAGGTCGTCGACGGGGACGGACGCCAGCATCATGTTCCGGGAGATCACCTCGAGCGTCGCGGGACGGTCGTCCCCCGCGGTGACCCGCGCAACCAGTCCGTAGCGCTCGGCGTCGGGTGCACCCGGCGGGGAGGTCGAGACGATCGTGGTACCCGTCGCGGTCTGCGCGATCTCACACGGGACGGCGATGTCGAGGTCGACGGGGGCGTAGGTCACCAGCGGCGCGGTGACGCTGGCGGTGCTGCCCGCCTGCGGCCACGAGATCGATGCCTGTGTCTGTGTGACCGGCAGGAACGGGACGGCGAGAGCAGCGAGGACACCGATCGACGCGCAGATCAGAGCGAGCATCCGCGCCCGTGTCGCCGCGGGCCCGGACGATGCAGCGGGTGGCGTCACCTCCGGCGGTCTCGGGTGGTCGGCGGCGATGTCGGTGTCGGTCACGCCGCTCGATGCTATCCGAGACGACGACCGGCCCCGGGGTCGAGGACTTACCACCCGCTCCTATATAACGAGTTGACATGTAACGTAATAGGGAATTCGGGTGGCCCCGAGGACGCCCCACCCCGACACGCAGGAGGACACCCGTTCGCGCCGCCTTCCACACCGAACAGGGCAGTGTCGACGTTCTACGTGTCGACGAGCTACCCGCCCCGGCCCCCGGGCCCACCGACGTCCTGATCCGGGTGCGGGCCGCCGCACTCGACCGCGTCGACGTGTACTGGCGGGAGGGCTCCCACGGCATGCGGGTGACACCACCGCACATCGGCGGACGCGACATGGCCGGCACCGTCGTCGCCCTCGGGGACGTCGCCGCGCGCACGTACCCGGAGCTGGCTCCCGGCACCGACGTGGTCGCGATCGGACGCCGCGGTGCGCACTCGGAGTTCGCGGTCGCGCCGGCCGTGTGGACCTTCCCGAAACCCGGGGCGTGCTCGTTCGAGCAGGCCGCCGCGCTACCGACCGCCGGTCGCAGCGCCTACGACGCGCTCGTGAACCGCGCCGCGATCCGGCCCGGCGAGGACGTCCTGGTCGTCGCCGGCGGCAGCGGCGTCGGGAGCTTCGGGATCCAGATCGCCCGCGCCACCGGCTGCCGTGTCCTCACCACGGTGGGTCGGCCCGGGAAGTTCGGTCGGGCACTCGAGCTGGGCGCCGACGCCGTCGTCGACCACCGCACCGAGGGACATCGCCGGACGCGTCCGCGAACTCACCTGCGGCCTGGGCGTACACGTGGTCCTCGATCACGTGGGGGCACCCGTGTTCTCCGCGGCGATCCGGTCCCTGCGCCCGTTCGGCCGATACGTCACGACCGGGGTGACCGCCGGCCACCTCGCGGAACTGCACCTGGGCCGGGTGTTCGAAAAGGGCCTGTCGATCCTCGGGGTGGGCAGGCCCGACGAGCGCCGGGTACGGGAGGTGGTGATCGGACTGCTCGGCCTCGTCGAGCGCGGTCTCGTCGTCCCCGAGGTGCACTCGGTGTTTCCCCTCGACGACGTCGCGGCGGCACACGAGCTGATGGAATCGTCCGACTTCTTCGGCAAGATCGTTCTCTCGCTCTGATCCGACAGGAAGATCACATGTACACGCTGGTGGTGCACGGCTCCCACGTCATGCAGTTCGCGCGCGCGGTCGGCGACCGCACCGCGGCGTTCTACGACGTCGACCGATTGTCGGCGACCGGCCCGGACACGCTGGTTGCCCCACCCACCTTCCTGATGGCCGCCGACCATTTCGACCCCGACCACGCGCGGCGACCGCGTCCGGGATCGTCGTGGGCGGGCACGCAGGAGCCCAGCCCCACGCAACCGGTGGGCTTCCACACCGAACAGCACTTCGTGTTCCATCGCCCCGTCCGCACCGGCGACCGGCTCACCGTCACCCGGCGACCGGGCGGCAGCTGGCAGAAGACCGGGCGCCGCGCGGGAACGATGACGTTCTCGGAGACCCACCTCCACTTTCACGATCCGACGGGCCGACTCGTCGTCGAAACCCGATGGGTGCAGGCCGCGGTCGAACGCCGACCCGACCCGACGTCCCGTGCTGCCGCACCCGGCACCGACCCGTCACGCACACCGCGCGGAACCGGGACACCGCCCGCGGATGTCGTCGCGGTCGGGCAGCACTGGACGATCCCGCTGATCGACGAGGTCACCCCCGCCACGATCGCGATGTACGCGGGTGCCTCCGGCGATTTCCACCCCCTGCACTGCGACGACGTGTACGCCCGCCGGCGCGGCTACCCCGGGGTGTTCGCGCACGGCATGTACACGATGGGTATGAGCGGACGCGCCGTCACCGACGTCGTCGGCCACGAACGAGTACTCGCCTTCGGCGGGCGCATCACCGGGCAGGTGTGGCCCGGCGACACGCTCACCGCGCGCGCCCGCGTGACCGACGTGTACGACGACACGCAGGGCACGGTCGCGGACGTCGCCGTCACCACCACGAACGGTCACGGCGCGGCGGTGTTCGACGGAACGGCGACGGTCCGGACCGCGTGAGCGACCACCACCGCCCGGTCACGGAACGGCGTCGTCACGGGGCCGAGTCGTCACGGGACCGAGTCGTCACGGGGGCCGAGCCGTCACGGGACAAGGATCGCGGAGACACCCGGAATCACACTGATCACCGTGGGCGGCGCCTCCCACTGGTCCCGCAGCACCGTGACCGTCGCGACCACCGGACCGGAACCGGTGTCGGCCGTCGCGGAAGTGGGCAGGTTCTCCGCGTACCGGTCCTCGACCGGGTTCATCGTCTGCCAGTGCCTCAGCGCCACCCGCCCCGTCGCACCGGTCTGCAGGTTGCGCCAGTCCACCGCCAGATGGCGGTAGTGGTACTGGTAGTAGTACGGCGCCGGATCCGGCACCGAGAACCGCACCGACCCCGCGGATTCCGGGGACGCCGTGACCAGCACCGGCCTGAACGATCCGCCCGGCACCCCCGCCGGCCCGGCTTCGAGACCACCGACGGCCGGCAACGCGAACGTGAGTGTGTCGACGGGCACCGGTGCAGGTTCCGCAGCAGCCGGTACTGCGAACACGGGACCGAGCGCGACCACGGCGGAAATCGCAGCCGCAGTGAATATTCCGGACAATCGCACCGTCGTTCTCCTCCACTGGACTCGTCTCGACGAACGGCAACCCTCACATCGGACCACACACACCGCCGCGGTGCGCGGTAGATCGCGAACTCGCCGAGATGCGCCCACCGAGTCCGGGCGCTCCCCGTCCGGATCGCCGACCGACCCGAGGCCGCCCGATCACGTGTCGGCCCCGCACAGCATCATCGACGGTGAACCCACCCCCGTCGAGGAGCCAGCCGATGTCCGACAACCCCACACCCGCCGAATTCTGGGAAGCCCGCTACGCCGACGCCGACGGTCTCTGGTCCGGCCGACCCAACGCCGTCCTCGTCGAAGTCGTCGCCGACCTGCCCGTCGGCCGCGCACTCGACCTCGGCTGCGGCGAAGGCGGCGATTCCGTATGGCTCGCAGCACGCGGCTGGGCGGTGACCGGCGTCGACCTCTCACCCACCGCGGTGCGCCGCGCCGCGGACGCCGCCCGGGCCGCGGGCGTCCCCGACGACCGGGCGGAGTTCATCGCCGCCGACCTCGCGACCTGGCGGGGGAACGGTGCGTACGACCTGGTCACCGCGTCGTTCCTGCACTCACCCGTCGAGTTCCCCCGCACCCGGGTGCTGCGCGACGCAGCCGACCTCGTCGCCTCCGGCGGGCACCTCCTGCTCATCGGACATGCCGCGTTCCCGCCGTGGGCGACCGTCCCCGACCGCGACGCGGAAGACCACGGTGACCACCGGTTCCTGAGCCCGCAGGAGGAGATCGACGAACTCGCCCTCGACCCCGCGGCCTGGGACACCGTGCTCGCAGAGACCCGCGACCGGGACGCCGTCGGCCCCGACGGCACACGGGCCGTCCTCACCGACACGATCGTGTTGCTGCGTCGCAACTGAACCGAGTCAGGCGGTCAACGCGCTCAGCAACTCCGGGCCCGTCCAATCGCGCCGTCCACCGCGCTCGGCGTCACGGATCAACGCGATCAGCTTCTCGTTGACGGGTGTCGCGACGCCGAGTTCGCGGCCGATCCGCACGACCTCGCCGTTGATCCAGTCGACCTCGGTGACACGACCGGCCTCGAGGTCCTCCCACATCGACGACCGGGCGTGCGGGTCGATCGCCAGCATGGACGACGCAACGGTGCGGAACACGGCGTCGGGCACCGTGAGCAGACGCGGAATCCATGCGGGCGGCAGCGGGGTGAGGCGCGCCGGCACCCGTCCCGCGCGCCGCCCCACCGCCAGCGCCTCCCGTTGCGCGGCAGCGACACAGCGCCGGTAGTCGCGTTGCGACAGTTCGTCCTTCAGCGGAATACCCGACAACGCGTTGACCGGGTTGTTGAGGTTCAGCAGCAGCTTCGCCCACAGCACCGCAGCCATGTCCGATCGGAGCGTCAACGGCAGACCGGCCGCGGCGAACACCGGCAGATACGGGGTGAGCAGGTCGCTGTCCTCGACCTCGACGTCCCCCTCCGAGCCCCGGTGGAATCGTCCGGCGCCCTGCGCGACGACGTTGAACGGCACCATGCCCGTCAGGACAGGCCGGTCGATCCGCTCGCCCAGCACCGCCGCGTTGGCGAGACCGTTCTGCAGGCTGACGACGACCGCGTCGTCGCGCAGCAGCGGAGCCAGCACCGCGGCCACGTCCGGTGTCGCAGCGGATTTCACGGTCACCAGTACCAGCGACGCGTCGGCGACCACGGCCGGGTCCGTGCGGTAGTCGACGGAGGCGACCCGCACGGCGTTGCCGTCCAGATCCGTCAGGTGCAGGCCGTGCTCACGCACCTCCTCCGCGATCCGCTGCCGCCCGACGAACACGACGTCGGCACCCGCCCCGGCCAGTCGGCCCCCGATATGACAGCCGACACTGCCGGCCCCGTACACCACGATTGTGGACATCTACCGCAGATCCCTTCTCAGAACGACGGATTGGGTCGGACGAACCGCTCGTCGAGATCGGCGATCGACCGCGCCCCGGTCAGCGCCATGGTGAGGTCGAATTCGGCGATCACGTTGCGGATCACCTCCTCGACCCCGCGTTGCCCCGCGACCGCCAACCCGTACATGTAGGGGCGGCCCAGCAGCACGGCGTCCGCACCGAGCGCGAGAGCGACGAAGACGTCGGCGCCACTGCGTATTCCACTGTCGAGCAGCAGCGTCGGTTCCTGTCCGATCGCCGCCCGGATATCGAGCAGCGCATCGAGCGACGCGATCGCCCCGTCGATCTGACGTCCGCCGTGATTCGACACCACCACGGCGTCGACACCGAGATCGACGGCACGGCGGGCATCGTCGGGATGCAGGATTCCCTTGAGCACGATCGGCAGCGACGTGCGTTCGCGCAGCGTCGCCAGATGCTCCCAGCTCAGACCCGGGTTGGAGTAGATGTCGAGGAACGTCTCCGCGGCAGCGCGCGGCACGGCGGAGCGCAGGTTGTCGAGGAACCCACCCGGATGGTTGCGGGTCATCGCCAGCAGGGTGCGGATCGCCCCGAACGTGACCTCGGGCCGTTCGGTGATCACGTCCCGCGCCGCGTCGATCCGCGCCCGCACGATGTCGCGGAACCGCGGATCCGACGTGTACTGGGCGATGCCCTCGCCCCTCGCGAACGGCAACGATCCGAGGTCCAGGTCCCGCGGACGCCAGCCCAGCGATGTCGTGTCGAGGGTGACGACCACCGCTTCGGCGCCGATCGTCTCGGCGCGACGGAGCAGGCTGTCGACGAGATCCTCGTCGGCGCTCCAGTACAGCTGGAACCAGCGTGGCGTCTCGCCCATCACGGCGGCGCAGTCCTCCATCGGATTGCAGCCCTGGTTGGAGAAGATGTACGGCACCCCGGTCGCGGCGGCCGCCCGCGCGATCGAGAGGTCGCTGTCCGGGGCCATCGACGCGCCGGCACCCACCGGCGCCAACATCACCGGTGCCGACAACCGGGTGTTCACGACGGTGGTGCTCAGGTCGCGTTCGGTGACGCCGTGCGCCATCCGTGGCACGATCGACCACCGTTCGAAGGCACGCCGGTTGTCGACCATCGTCCGGCCCTCACCGGCCCCGCCCGCGACGTACGCCCAGGCCCGTGCCGAACTCGCGCGACGCGCCGCACGTTCGAGTTCACCGAACGAGGTCGGCACGGCGGGCCGTCTGCCCAGCGCGCCGTCGCGGTAGACGACTCCCTGTCGGTCGCGGCCGGGGCCGGCGGGCGTGGACGCGGTGGTGTCGGTCACAGAGTCCCCTCTCGGATGCGGTGGTGTCCCGATCCTTCCCGACGGACACCGATCAGGGAACCGTGCACGGATCACGCGCGGACGGCCGGCCCCGGTCCGGGAACCCTGTGGACCGCCGCGACGGCGCTCACGGCTGTCGCGTGCGGGGTCGTCCGCCGGTCGTTCACGCCACCGGTCGTGGCGTTCCCGTCGATCGGGCGGATGCCTGGAACGCCGTCGCCAGAACCTCACGGGTCCTGGCGAGCCCGGGGGAGGGCAGGCCCGCTTCCGCCAGTTCCGTCTCGACGTTCGTCATCTGCACGTCCGGGAGCCCGCACGCGACCGCCAGGTGCCACGGCTGCATGTCGCCTTCGACGTTGAGCGCGAACCCGTGCGTCGTGATCCCGCGACCCGAACGCATCCCGATGGACACGATCTTGCGGCCCGTCTGCTTCGTCCACACTCCCGTGAGCAGCTCGGCACCCTTCGGGGTATCGCGACGTTCGGCGGGAACCCCCAGCGCACCGAGCGCGTCGACGAGTCGCTGCTCAACCTCACGCACGTAGTCGACGACCCCCTCACCGGCACGCAACGCGACGACGAGGTAGCCGACGATCTGTCCCGGACCGTGGTAGGTCAGCTGCCCGCCGCGGCGGGTCTCCTTGACGGGGATGCCGTCGGTCGACGGCAGATGTTCGGGTTTCGTGCGGGCACCGACCGTGAAGACCGACGGATGGCTGAGCAGCCAGAGGGTGTCGGGGCGTGTGCCCTCCCGACGCTCCTCGTACATCTCCTGCATGCGTCCCATCGCCACGTCGTAGTCGACGGGTTCTTCGTCGACGACGAGACGGAGTGGACGATCGGCCGGCTTCTTCTCGCTCATGTCCTGCTCTCGTTCGGTCCGCGGCCACCTCGACGGCCACACCGACCCACTCTAGCGATCCCTACGACGGCGACTCCATCGCAGATTCCCCTACCCGCGAGTAGGGCGGACACTCGGTGTCGGAGCCTGTGCCTGCCCCGTCCGGCCACGTGTTCTGTACCGTTTCGTGCCGACACGCAACCGTGTGTCGGCAGCTCGGTTCCGCGGAGCCGAACCCTGGGAGGTACCCGTGGCCGGTGGACTCGTCGCCCTGCTGGACGACATCGCAACGCTCGCGAGAGCGGCTGCGGCGTCCCTCGACGACATCGGTGCCGCCGCGGGCAAGGCCAGCGTCAAAGCCGCGGGTGTGGTCGTCGACGACACCGCCGTCACCCCCCGCTACGTCGACGGTTTCACCCCCGACCGCGAGTTGCCGATCATCCGCAAGATCGCCCTCGGATCGATCCGCAACAAACTGCTGATCATCCTGCCGGTCGCGATGATCCTCAGCGAGTTCCTGCCCCGGGCACTCCCGTACCTGTTGATCGCCGGTGGCCTGTTCCTCTGCTTCGAAGGCGCCGAGAAGGTGTACGAAGCGCTCACCGGCGGCCACCACGACGACGCACCCGCCGGACAGAAGGGACCCGAGTTCGAGAAGGCCATGGTCGGCGGCGCCATCCGCACCGACCTGATCCTCTCGGCGGAGATCATGGTCATCTCCCTGTCGTCCGTCGAGCACGAACCGTTCTTCACCCGGCTCGCCGTGCTCATCGTCGTCGCGTTCCTCATCACCGCGCTCGTCTACGGTGTGGTCGCGCTCATCGTGAAGATGGACGACGTGGGTCTCGCTCTCGCCGAACGCAGGTCGACGTTCGCCCGGAGAATCGGACGCGGCCTCGTGACGGCCATGCCGAAGGTGATGTCGGTGTTGACGGTCGTGGGAATCGCGGCGATGCTGTGGGTGGGTGGCCACATCCTGATCGTCAACGTCGGCGAAGCCGGCTTCCACTGGCCCGCCGACCGACTGCACGACCTCGAGCACTGGGCCGGCGAACTCGTACACGGTGGGTTCGGCGGAGTCCTGTCGTGGACGTCGGGAACGGTGGTGTCGGCGCTCGTCGGACTCGTCCTGGGTGCGATCGTCGTGCTGATCGTGCACCTGATCCCGACTCGGAAGAAGCACGACGCCGCGGCCCACTGACCCCGCTGGAAGCACAACTGCGCCGAATGGTGATCGCGGCGGTGAATTCTGCGCTGCGATCACCACCGAGCGCTGTTATGCGGCGGCGGCGCGCACCGCCGCAGCGAAGGCCCGCATCAGCGCCGGGTCCTTGACGCCGCGGCTCGATTCGATGCCGCTGGACACGTCGACACCCCACGCGCCGGACGTCGTCAACGCCCGTGCCACGTTGTCGGGGGTCAGGCCACCCGCGAGCACCCACCGGCCCGCCGGCAGCGCACTGCGGTCCTGCCAATCCCATGTTCTGCCGGCCCCGGCGACGGCACCGTCGACGAGCAACAGATCGGCACCGAAGTCGTCGGACAACGCCTCGGCACCGCCCGTGTTCACGGCACGGATCACGGTCAACCCCGCCTCGTGCAGGAACCGCACGTCGTCCGCCGACCGCAGATCGTGAACCTGCACGTGATCGAGGTTCGCGGCCTTCGCGGTGGCGACGATGTCGTCGAGCGTCATCTTCACGTACACGCCGACCGACAAGGTTCCCTCCGGCACCCGCGCCCGCAGCCGCGCGGCCCGGTCAGCGGACACCCTGCGCGGGCTGTCGGCGAACACGAACCCGATCGCGTCGACACCGAGTTCGACGGCGAGATCCACCGTCGCGTCGTCCTGCAGCCCACACATCTTGATGAACGCCATCCCACACCTTTCGTACCGTCCGAGCATAGGGCGCAGGTCGGCGGTGCCGTCGCGACGCCACCGGCATGATCGGGGCACGGCTCACGATCGGTGCCCCGTGAGACACGAAATTCGGGTCGGAGCGTGCGGATACGCACACACCGACCCGAATCTCACGTGGCCCGCCCGCACGTGCACCGCGACAACGCGGTCACCGAACGGACGGCCGGGCGTTCACTCGCCTATGCATTCACCGCGGCGTCCGCGGGCGCGTCGACCAACGGGTAGATGGGGTACTCCACGCCCGACAGGTACTGGACGGTGCGGACCACCTGGCAGGAGTAGCCGAACTCGTTGTCGTACCAGACGTACAGGATGGCGGTGTCGCCGTCGACGATCGCCGCGTTCGCATCGATGATGCACGCCGCGCGCGAGCCGATGAAGTCGCTCGACACGGCATCGGTCGCCGCGGTGTAGTCGAGGTTCCGGCTCAGCGCTCCGGTGAGCGATTCCTGGCGAAGGTGCTCGAGCACCTCGTCCCGGGTGGACTCGCGCCCGAGCTGGAGGTTGAGGATCGCGACGGACACGTCCGGCGTGGGGACGCGAATCGAGTTTCCGGTGATCTTGGCCTTCAGATCGGGGAGAGCCTTCGCGATGGCGGAGGCCGCGCCCGTCTCGGTGAGGACCAGGTTGAACGGCGCCGAACGACCGCGCCGGTCGGCCTTGTGGTAGTTGTCCAGCAGGTTCTGGTCGTTGGTGAACGAGTGCACGGTCTCGACGTGGCCCCGCACGACCCCGAACTCGTCGTCGATGGACTTCAGGGGCGGAACGATGGCGTTCGTGGTGCAGGACGCGCACGACACGACGCGCTCGTCCGGGTCGATGTCGCGGTGGTTGACACCGTGCACGACGTTGGGGACGTCGCCCTTGCCGGGCGCGGTCAGCACGACCTTCGCGATGCCGGGGCGCAGATGCTGCGACAGCCCGTCGCGGTCGCGCCAGATACCCGTGTTGTCGATGAGGATGGCGTTGTCGATGCCGTACTCGGTGTAGTCGACGGTCGTCGGATCGTTGCTGTAGATGAACTTGATGACGTTGCCGTTGGCCGTGAGCGTGCTGTTCTCGACGTCGACCTTGATCGTGCCGTTGAACTGGCCGTGGACGGAATCGCGGCGCAGCAGGGACGCACGCTTGACCAGGTCGTCCTTACCGCTCTTGCGGACGACGACGGCACGCAGGTTCAGACCGTTGCCCGAACCGGCCTTCTCGATGAGCAGGCGCGCCACGAGCCGGCCGATACGGCCGAAACCGTAGAGGACGACGTCCTGGGGCTTCGCGGGGCTGTCCTGGGCGCCGCCGACCAGGTCGGCGAGGCGCTCCGCGACGAATTCGGGGATCGGAGTTCCGCCGCCGTGCTCGTGGTAGGCCGACACCAACAGGCCGAGGTCGATCTTCGACGGCCGCAGGTCCAGGTCGGTCAGCGCCTGGAGGAAGGGGAAGGTCTCCTCGACGGACAGCTCGTCACCGCGGATCTGCCGGGCGAAACGATGCGTCCGCAGGATCTTGATGACCGACTTGTTCACCAGCGAGCGACTGTGCAGCAGGATGGTCACCGAATGCTTCCGGTGCAGGCCCCCGATGATCGGAATCATCGCCTCCGCGAGGGCTTCCTCGGAGTTCCACTGGGTCAGTTCCGCTGTGCTCACTGCGCTCCCTCTGGCTTTCTGGCTCATGTGCGTGCTCGTGGGCCCGCCGGTCCGGTCGACGTGCGCGTCGTTCGCCATGTCGCGGACAACGACGCGCGCACTGTCAAGCATATGGAAGTCTCTTCCTGCGTCGACAGGCACCCGGCACGGCGAACACACGCGCGACCGACAGGTGCCGACCGTCACCTGTCAGTGGGGGCAGCTACGTTGGCGTGTTGCCCAGTGGTGGGTGACCCCGGGCCGGCGCCCGGTGTCGGAGGGCAAGGGAGCGACATGATGACGAATGAGGCGCGTCGGGGAGTCGAACCGGGGGCGACGATGGTCACGGCGATGCTGAGCCCGGTCGCGGGCGGGCTGATCCGAACCTGGACCGACCGGGGGTCGCAGTTGTGGTCCGTGGAGGATCCAGACGGACTGTCCGGGATTCTGGGTCGCGGAATCGTCGGCCGTACACCGAGGCAGGACGATCGTTTCCGTGAGGCCGCCTACCTGAATGCGAACACCGGGACACTGGTGGTGCAGAACCGGTTCGCCGCCACCGCCTCGGGGGAGTCGATGCAGGTGGAGGCGAATGTCTTCCAACTCGGTGATCCGGTACGGCCGGAGAGCAACCCGTGGCGCGATCTGGAGGGGTTCCTGTCGGCGGCGGCGATGTCGGCCGCCGACCGTGGCGAGTACTTCGTGGCGGAGTTGGGCGGCTGGGAGGAGATGCCCGAGCCGTACTGCCTCTTCGCGGTCCTGGATCGGGGCGACGGTCCGGTATCGCTGATCGAGGCCGCTCCCGCGCCGCGTGGCACCGGCGTCTGGCCCGATGTTCCCGAGGGCCGGCCCGGCGCCACGGTGACGGCGCCCGCCACCGCGCAGTCGTTGCCCGGATCCGGGATATTCGTGGCGTCGGCGATCTCGACGTGGGGTGCGCAGCCGTGGGACGTTGCGCTGACTTTCGGGAAACTGGGGGGATAGGCGATATATCGAGCTGTCCCAGCCGACCATCTCGCACCACCTGAAGGTGCTGCGCGAAGCCGGACTGCTCGACTGTGAGCGCCGCGGCACCCGGGTGTGCTACCGGGTGATCCCGTCCGCACCGGCCCAGCTCTCGGCGGTGCTGTCGTCCGAGCCCGGTGTCGTCGAGAGTAGGAATCAGCCAGCAGATCTATCGCTGCATCTCGACAGCGACTCAGCCGCGCGCCATGTCCACGAACCGTGAAAGGTGCAACTGGTGGGCAACCGTGATCGTCGCGGTCGGTCCGTTGCGGTGCTTGCCGACGATGAGGTCGGCTTCGCCGCCGCGGGGGTCGTCGCGTTCGAATGCGTCGGGGCGGTGCAGCAGGATCACCATGTCGGCATCCTGTTCCAGGGATCCCGACTCGCGAAGGTCCGACACCATCGGCTTCTTGTCGGTCCGCTGTTCCGGGCCACGGTTGAGCTGACACACCGCGACCACCGGAACCTCGAGTTCCTTCGCGAGAAGTTTGAGGCTTCGGGAGAACTCGGAGACCTCCTGCTGACGTGATTCGACCTTCTTACCGGACGTCATCAGCTGGAGGTAGTCGACGACGATGAGCCGGATGTCGTGTTTCTGCTTGAGGCGCCGCGCCTTCGCGCGGATCTCCATCATCGTCAGGTTGGGGGAGTCGTCGATGTACAGCGGGGCCTCGCTGATCTCGCTCATGCGGCGCGCGAGGCGGGTCCAGTCGTCGTCGGTCATGCGACCGGATCGCATGTCGGCGAGTTTGATCTTCGCTTCGGCGGAGAGCAACCGCATGACGATCTCGGTCTTGCCCATCTCGAGGGAGAAGATCACCGATCCCATGCCGTGCTTGATGGAGCACGACCGCATGAAGTCCATGCTGAGCGTCGAGTTGTGGGTGGGCACCATCGACCGACCCGCCAGGTACATGTGCTCGCCGTCGACCTCGACGCACCGCACCGGCACCGACGGAACGGGCCGCACGTCGACGATCCGCCGCGCCCGCACGACGTCGCCGCGACGTTCCTTGTGGCGCAGCGCCTTGCTGGGGAGCACGAACACGTCGTCGCCGGCCGTGAACGTCAGGCCGGTGGCGTCGACGGTGCGGGTGTAGCCGAGTCCGGCGACGAGTTCGGTGACGTCGTCGACGAGCCGGGTGCACGCGGACGCGAACCGCACGGTGCCGTCGTCGCCGATGGTGCCGCCCGCGTCGAGGAGACCGGCGAGCAGTTCGCGGCGCTGCTGTTCGGAGGCCCGCAGGTATTCGGCGGGGATGTGGGCGCCGAACGCGAGGATGTCCTGTGTGAAGCCGCCGAGGCCTTCGACGCGCATGTGCACGTGCGGGTCGGAGCACGGGCCACCCAGCCACGCACCGAGGGTGAACGGGGGGACGGGGAGGGCGGCGGCGGGCAGGTCCAGCGCGTCGGTGTTGGTGACGGTGTGCGCGGCATCGACGGTGGCGGCGAGTTCGCCGGTGGTGCGGACGACGCCGTCGGAGGTGCGCCACTGGTGGTCGCGGTCGGCGACGAGGACGGTCCCGTCGGAGAACACGACCTCGAAGCACGGGCGGTCGGCCATGACGTCGGTCGCGGCGACCACCCGGGTGGGCCTGCCGTGCGAGTCGAGGAGGTCGTCGCCGACGGCGACGTCGCCCATCGTGGTCCAACCGGTGGGGGTGGGCAGTTCGGTGTCGAGGGCCAGCGCCTTGCCGACACCCGGTCGCGCCGCGACGATGATCATCTGGCCTGCGTGGAGACCGTTGGTGAGTTCGTCGAGTTCCGCGAAGCCCGTGGGAACACCGAGCGACACGCCGCCGCGGCTGGCGATGGAGTCGATCTCGTCCATCGTGGGCTGCAGCAGTTCTTCGAGGGGCACGAAGTCCTCGGTGGTGCGGCGTTCGGCGACGTCGAAGATCTCGGCCTGGGCGCGGTCGACGACCTCCGCGACCTCCTGACCTTCCGACCCCGCGTACCCGTACTGGACGATGCGGGTGCCGGCCTCGACGAGGCGACGCAGGATCGCTTTCTCCGCGACGATCTCGGCGTAGTAGCCGGCGTTGGCGGCGGTCGGCACCGTCTGGGTGAGGGTGACGAGGTAGGCGGCGCCGCCGATGCGTTTGAGTTCGCCGCGGCGGTCGAGTTCGGCGGAGACGGTGACCGGGTCGGCGGGTTCACCGCGGCTGTAGAGGTCGAGGATAGAGTCGTAGACGCTCTGGTGGGCGGGCCGGTAGAAGTCTCCCGGACGCAGGACCTCGAGAACGTCGGCGATGGCGTCCTTGCTGAGCAGCATGCCGCCGAGCACGGACTGCTCGGCGACCATGTCCTGCGGAGGCTGACGACCGATGTCGCCGCCCGGCTCGTCGTCCGGACCGGGGTACTCGGAGTAGCCACGATCGTCCACAACTGCCAACGCGTTGCCCCGCCCTTCCCGAAGTTCAGTGCCACGCCCGGTGGGGTGGCCGACACGTCCCGGACTGCTGTTCCGGCGGTCCGGTGGGCGCCGGGTTCACACCCACGTTCTACCGGTCCACACCGACATCTTTCGGTGAGTCGTGCGCACGACGTTAGGAGCGAAAACCGCCGTCACCAAATCGGGTTGTGCACACATCTGTGGATGAATTGTGGAAAGGCGTGGACAACGTTGTGCACCGTATGTGGACAACCTGGGGAGAACACATCTCACATTTCTCGTTTTCGCAGGTGGTAGCGCATAAATCCGTGTTCATGCCTGTGGAATACCCCGATTTCGGCGTGTCGCGGCGCGTCGCACACCCGGGCGTGTCCACCAGTTCGTTCACGTGGAGATATGCGGCAGGTCACAATACGACGCTCTTCCCACAGGGTTTATCCACAGCCTGTACACAGACAGCGAGGAGCCCCGCGCAGGTGCGCGGGGCTCCTCGTGAACCGGTGTCAGGCAGCGACGACGTTCAGGGTGAACTTCGCGGTGACGTCCGGGTGCAGCTTCACGACGATCTGGTGCTTTCCGGTCGCCTTGATGTGCGCCTTCGGCAGCTCGACGATGCGCTTGTCGACGACCGGGCCACCGGCGGCCTTGATGGCGCCGGTGACGTCGGCGGCGGTGACCGAGCCGAACAGCTTGCCCGAGTCGGCTGCGGTCTTCACCGACAGCGACACGTCCTCGAGGCCCTCGATGGCGGCCTTGAGTTCCTGGGCGTGCTCGAGGCCGCGGACAGCGCGGGCCTCCTGGGCGCGGCGGATGCCCTCGACCTGCTTCTGGGCACCACGGGTGGCGACGATCGCCAGGCCGCGGGGCAGCAGGTAGTTGCGGCCGTAGCCGTCCTTGACCTCAACGGTGTCGCCAGGCGCACCGAGGTTGTCCACATCGGCGGTGAGGATGAGCTTCATGATGTTCCCTCCCTTTCCTCAGCGAGTCGTCGAGACGTAAGGGAGCAGAGCAACCTCACGCGAGTTCTTCACCGCGACAGCGATGTCGCGCTGATGCTGAACGCAGTTGCCGGTGACGCGGCGAGCGCGGATCTTGCCGCGATCGCTGACGTACTTGCGCAGCAGCGTCGTGTCCTTGTAGTCGATCTGCACCTGCTTGTCCTTGCAGAACGCGCAGACCTTCTTCTTCAATACCTTTTCGCGCGCGGGCGACTTGGGCATGGTCTTCTCCGTTGTGTGATGTTCCGATCGAAGGTCGGATCAGAACGGGGGCTCGTCGTCCCCACCGGCACCGAAGGAGCCACCCTGCGAAGCGTTGCTCCACGGGTCGTCTCCGCCGGCACCCTGGTTGGCGCTGGGACGCCCACCGCCCGATCCGCCGGAGGAACCACCGAAGCCACCACCGCCGCCGCCACCGCGACCGGCCTTGGTGACCTTGGCCGTCGCGTAGCGGAGCGACGGGCCGATCTCGTCGACCTCGAGCTCCACGACAGTGCGCTTCTCGCCTTCACGCGTTTCGTAGCTGCGCTGCTTGAGCCGGCCCTGCACGATGACGCGCGAGCCCCTGGTCAAGCTTTCGGCCACGTTCTCCGCTGCCTCACGCCAGATGTTGCAGCGCAGGAACAGGGCCTCGCCGTCCTTCCATTCGTTGGACTGACGGTCGAAGATCCGGGGGGTGGACGCGACGGTGAAGTTCGCGACCGCGGCACCCGACGGGGTGAAACGCAACTCGGGGTCGGCGGTCAGATTGCCGACCACGGTGATGACGGTGTCGCCTGCCATGTGGTTCCTCCTGCTGTGTGTGGAGTCCTGCTGCGCCAGAGCCTACGGCTCGGCGCTGACAGGCTCACTTCCCGAGGCGCAGAACCTTGGTGCGGAGCACCGACTCGTTCAGGCCGAGCTGACGATCCAGCTCCGCAACCGCGGCGGGCGTCGCGTTGATGTCGACGACCGCGTAGATGCCTTCGGTGTTCTTCGCGATCTCGTATGCGAGACGGCGCTTTCCCCACACGTCGACCTTGTCGATCTTGCCGCCTTCCTGGCGGATCACGTTGAGGAACGTCTCCAGCGAGGGAGCGACGGTGCGCTCATCCAGGCTGGGGTCCAGGATGATCATCAATTCGTAATGACGCATAAGACCTCATCACCTCCCATGGACTGTGAACGGTCACGGACGATCCGTGACGAGAGGGTCACCTGCGTCGGCAACCCGACCAGAGTACATGACCTCCGCTTGACCAGCGAAATTGTCCTAGGGTGAGCCCATGCGTACCAGCCGCCGCACCGCCACGGCCGTCGCGGTGCTGCTGTGCGCAGCGACGATGTGGCTCGGCTACCTGTCCAAGGCCCGCTGCGCGGGACCGCCGTTCGACCTGCTGGGCCGCTCCATGCGGTTCGACGAGGTCAAGGACGCACACGTCTGCTATTCCGACATCCAGCAGCTGTGGCTGGGCCGCGGCATCAACCTGCACCAGTTCCCGTTCCTGACCGGGGGACTCAACGAGGCCGGGCAGCTCACCGGGGGCAGCGTCGAATATCCCGTGCTCAGCGGCGTCCTGATGTGGCTGGGGGCGGTGGGGGCACACACCGACGCGGAGTTCCTCCGCCAGTGCGCGCTGCTGCTCGCCCCGTTCGGGCTCGCCGTCGCGTGGATGCTCGCCCGCCGCACCGGATGGCGGGCGCTGTGGTGGTCGGCGACGCCACCGCTGGTGCTGTACGCGTTCCTCAACTGGGATCTTCCGGTGGTGGCCGTGGCTGTCGCAGCGATCGTCGTCGTCGGGATCCGACGATGGTCGCTGCGTACCCGCGGGATCGCGGCCGCGGCGCTGCTGGGGATCGGTTTCTGTCTGAAGATCTATCCGGGGTTGTTCGTGCTGCCGCTGCTCGCCTACGTGTACACCGGGGGTGAGGACGGCGACCGCCGCGACACCCGCGGCGCCCTCGCGGTCGCGGCGACGGCGATCGGCACCGTCATCCTCGTCAACCTGCCGTTCGCGGTCCTCGGATACGAGGGGTGGCGGGCGTCGTTCGTGTTCCAGTTCGATCGGTCCGCGGACCCGACGAGCAACTCGATCTGGTTCTGGGGGCTGCGGCCCCTCATCGGCGGCGGCACCGGATACGACGTCACCGCCGAGTACGACGACCTCGTCTCCCTCGTCTCACCGACCCTGGTCCTGGCGTCGTTCGCGCTCGCGATGTGGCTCGGATGGCGACGCTACCTGCGGGAGGGCACGTTCCCGTGGCTGGCGGTGTCGGCGGCGATGCTGTGCGGGTTCCTGCTGCTGCACAAGGTGCATTCACCGCAGTACACCCTGTGGCTGCTGCCGCTGCTCGTGCTCCTGAACATCCCCTGGCAGTGGATCGCCGCGTACCTGGTGGTCGATCTGTCGATGGGCATCGGCATCTTCCGCTGGTTCGCCGCCACCGCCGGCGACGGCGACGAGTCCACCGCGCTCGTTCTCGTCGGCGTCGGAGTGTGGGGCCGCGCGCTACTGTTGGCCGCGTTGTTCGTCGTGTTCCTCCGTTCGTCCCCGTACACCGGGTCCGGCACGGACGGAACTGCATCCGCCGAACATCGGCTCACCACCACGAGGGGGAGGACTTGACCGAATACCCGAAGTACCCCGACGACGGGCGGGGGTGGACACCACCACCGGGTGGGCAGGTCCCGCCGAATCCCGCCTACGGCGGCTACCCGACGTACACGCCACCACCCGACAACTACATGGTGTGGGGCATCATCACCACCGTTCTGTGCTGCCTTCCGTTCGGCATCATCTCCCTGATCCAGTCGTCGCGGGTGAACAACCTGTGGGGGCAGGGCCAGTTCGACGAGGCGCGCCGCGCGGCTCAGTCGGCGCAGACATGGGCGATCTGGTCTGTGGTGGCGTCGCTGCTGCAGTACGGCGTGATCATCCTGCTAGTGGTGATCGCCGCCGCCATGAGCGCCTCCAACACCTGATCGCCGTGCACGCACTCGCCGCACGCCTGCGCACCCCCGCTCTCGTCGGGCTGGGCGCGGCGGGTGTGTGCGCTTTCGTGGCGTGGGCCGACCCCACGACTCCCGGTGGTGTGATCCCCCCGTGCCCCACGTACACCCTGCTCGGGATCTACTGTCCCGGGTGCGGGACCTCCCGGATGCTGTACTCGCTGCTGCGCCTGGACGTCGCCTCGGCACTGCACTACAACGCGCTCGGTGTCGCAGCCGTGGTGCTCCTCGCCGGTACCTACGTGCTGTGGGTGGGTGGTCGTCTGCGGGGCACACCGATGCCTCGGTGGGATCGCTACCGGTGGTCACCGCACATCGTGCTCGTGGCCGTCACCGCGTGGTTCGTGGTCCGCAACATCCCGGTGGCGCCGTTCACCGCGCTGCGGATCTGAACCGATCAGGCCGCGCGGAACGAGTTGAGCGCGGCGTGCTGTTCGGTTCGGACACGGCCCGGGGTGACGTCGAGCGCGGCACCGGTCTGCACCGTGTCGAGTCCGATGATGGTCCGCAGGATGAGGACCTCCTGCTGGGTGTGCGTCATGGTCGTGTCGCCACCCGCACCGAACTTCGTGTCGGCCGAGGCCGACGCGATCCGGTAGGTGTAGCGGAGGAACGGTCCTCCGACGACGGATCGGCCGGCAAGGGTGGTGCCCGATACCCCCGGTGTCCGCGACAACCCGGCGAGAACCTCCCGGCACACCTCGAGAGCCAGATCGTCGGCGTCGGTGAACGCGAACCCGGCGCAGCGTGCGCGGGCGCGGCAGTACGAGGTCACCGGTGCCAGCATCCGCCGCAACAGCGCCGGCATCGCCGCCGCGTCACCCGACACGACGGCATCGGCGAGATCACACACGGTGAACTCACCTCGTCGTCCGGCCGGATCCTTCTCGCCTCTCGTCACCACAGTGGCCTCCCCTCCACCTCGAACCCCGCTCGCGACCCTAGTGTCGCCCGACGCTCGGCGACATCCTCCGATCGGATGACATCGGACACGGGGACTGCGAACCGGGTGGCCGCAACCACGCCGGCAACCATCGTGGCGGGTCGTCGGGGGACTGATCGAGAACCCCACCCACCGGGTCGTCGATGAAGCCGTACCGCACCCGGTCCCGGTCGGGACGACGGATCTGCCACACCACGACGGCGCACAGCGCGAGCACCGCGATGTCGCGGAGCGCGACCGTCGCGGTGAACCACTGCTCGGGCAGACCCTTGTCGGCCGGCCCCAGGTAGTAGTACATGCGCGGCACCCACACCAGCGCATCGACCGTCATCCACGCCAGCAACGCGCGGCGGTGCGGAACCGCGAGCACCGCGAGGGGAACCAGCCACAACGAATACTGCGGGCTCCACACCTTGTTGGTGATCAGGAACGCTGCGACCACCAGGAAACACAACTGCGCCAACCGTGGTCGGCGCGGCGCGGTGAGCGCCAGCCACGCGATCGCGGCGCACGCCATTGCGAACAACACCAACGAGACGACGTTCAATGTGGACGGTGCGAGATCGGGCCATCCGACGAACGAACGCAGCACGTTGTAGATCGAGTCGGGGTCGGCACCCCGATCCGAATTGAGTCGGAAGAACTCGAGCCATCCGCGCGGGTAGAGCACCATGATCGGCAGGTTCACGGCCAGCCACGCCGCGGCGGCCCCGGCCGCCGCGCGCGCGAACGAACGCATCTTCCCTGCGCGCAGACACAACACGAGCAGCGGGCCGAGCAGCAGCAGCGGGACCAGTTTCGTCGCGGCACCGAGCCCGAGCAGCACCCCGGCCAGAACCGGGCGGCGTCGGGCCCACGCCAGGAGGGCACACGCCGCGAACGCGGTGGACAACGCATCGAAGTTGGTGAACGCGTGCACGACCACCAGCGGGGACGCCGCGACGAGCGCGGCGTCCCACACCCGCCGGCCTGCGGACATGGCCGTCGCCCACAGCGTCACCAGCCACCCCAGTGCCAGGCCGAACGCCGCCACGTCGAAGTAGATGGCGACCTGCAGGCCGCCGGGCAGCCACGATGCGGAATCCCATGCCTTCGCCACTCGCATCGACACGTACTGGTACAGACCGGCGAGCACCGGGTACTCCATGTACCGCGTCTGCGTCGCACCGTCCGGACCGGGTTCCTGCCAGGACGTGGCGTACGGGAACGCGCCCTCGGACAGTCGTTCCGCGCCGTACAGCGGAACGATGTCGGAGTAACACATCGCGACGTACTGGCGGTTGTCGCTCCAGTCCAGGCCGAGTGCACCGTCCGCCCCGACCGGCCCCTGCTGGATGCAGGCGGCCTTACCGAACCAGCCGAACGCCAGCACGACGATCGCGAGCAGCAGCATCGCGCGCAGCGGCGTGAAGAACCGCACCCGGCCGATGAGCGCGTGCCGGCCCACGGGACCACCGATCACCGTGGACAGACGCGCCACCATCGGATCGGTGCGGCCCGGGGTGTCGCGCCAGTCCACGGACCGCACATCGTCGGTGAGCGGCGCCGGAGACACCCGGGGTGTGCGCTCGACGTCCTCGTTCACGGTCACGTCGCGAGGCTACCGGGCTAGCGTCCACCCCCGAACTGCCCGCCCGGATCGTCGAACTGCGGCACCCGGTTCGTGGTCGTGGCGGGAGCCGAATCGTCGCCGGTATCGGTACCGTCACCGGGTCCGGTGTCCGTGTCGGTCTCGGATTCGGTCTCGGATTCGGTGGTGTCGGAATTTCCGGACTGTCCCGGCCCGCGGGGTGGTGTCGTCGTCTGCTGCTGTGCGACACCCGGGATCGGAATCGTCACCCCCGGCAGGATCTCGACGTTCTGCGTCGTGATGTCCGGGATGTCCGGCAGCGTCGGGATCGTGCGGGTCGTGGACGACTCCGTCGTCGGGGGAGCGGTCGTCGACACGCTCCACGTCGGCACACCGGACACCCCGGCGATCTTGCCCGGCGTCGGGAACTTCTCGATGTCGGTGCCCTCGAGGGCCCCGTCCATCGTGTCCTTCCAGATGTCCGAGGGCAGACCCGAGCCGTAGATCATCCCGCCCCAGCTGTTCTCGAGGGGGAGACCCTGCTCGGTGCCGACCCACACGGCGGTCGACAGCGACGGGGTGTACCCGACCATCCACGCGTCCTTGTTCGATCCGGTGTCGCCGAGCTGCGCGGTACCGGTCTTGGCGGCCGAGGGGCGCCCGCCGGCCAACCCGTGGTTGCGGGAGTACGCGGCGATCGGCACCATCGCGGCGGTGGTGTTGTCGGCGACGGCCTCGTCGACGACCTGCTCCCCCTGCGGTGCACCGCGGTCGAGGAGAACCTCGCCCTCGGACGTGACGACCTTCTGCACGAAGTGCGGGTCGTAGTGCATACCCGACGCGGCGAGGGTCGCGTACGCGGATGCCATGTCGAGGACCCGCGACTGGTACTGGCCGAGCACGATGCCGTAGTTCGGTCCGGCGCCACCGGGCTCGGTGAGGGTCGGGCCGACACCCGGCAGTTCCTCGGCGACACCGAGTGTGTGCGCCATGTCGGCGATGGCCTGCGGGCCGTTCTCCATGTCGAGCATCATCCGGTAGAAACTCGTGTTCAACGACCGTTTGAGTGCCTCGGCGATGGTGCACTCACCGCACTGCTCGCCCTCGACGTTGCCGATGCTGATGCCGTTGACGGTGAGCGGACCGCTGTCGTACGTCTGCGACAGGGGAACCCCCTGGTCCAGGTTGGCGGCGAGACCGAACACCTTGAACGACGAGCCGGTCTGCAACCCCGACTGGGCGAAGTCGAAACCGACCCCGTTCTCCCCGCCGTAGTACGCGCGCACCGCGCCGGAACGCGGATCGACGGACACCACGGCGGTCCGCAGTTCCTCCGGCTCCCCCTCCAGATTGGAACGGACTGCGTCGAGCGCGGCGGCCTGGGCCTGTACGTCGATGGTGGTGGTGATCTCGAGTCCCGCGGTGTTCAGCAGGTTCTCGTCGATGCCCTCCGCCGACAACTCCTGCATGACCTGGGTCTTGATGAGACCTTCGGGTCCGTTGGTGTCGTCGCCGTTGTCGAGTTCGGCGAGCGGGACGTACGCCGGATACTGCATCGCGTCCCGGGTGGTGGCGTCGAGCGTGCCGGCGGTGACCATGCCGTCGAGGACGTAGTTCCACCGCGACCGCGCACCGTCGGGATTCGTCTCCGGATCGAGCAGCGACGGCAGGTTGATGGACGTCGCGAGCACGGCGCCCTCTTCGATCGTCAGATCGGACACGGGCTTACCGAAGTAGGCGTTCGAGGCCGCCGCGATGCCGTACGCACCGCGACCGAAGTAGATGGTGTTCAGGTAGGCCTCGAGGATGTCGTCCTTCGACCACTGGTTCGCCATCTTCGTGGACAGCACGAGTTCGCGGATCTTGCGGGTGAGCGTGCGCTCCGAACCGACCACCGCGACCTTCACGTACTGCTGTGTGATGGTCGAACCACCACCGGCGCTGTCGCGGCCGAGGATGTTGTCGCGGGCGGCACGTGCGAATCCGGTGACCGAGAAGCCCGGATTGGTGTAGAAATCGCGGTCCTCGGCGGCCAGCACCGCGTTGCGGACGTGTTCGGGGATCTGCTGCAGGTCCACCTCGGTGCGGTTGCCCTCGGGTGGGATCACCTTGGTGATGACGGTCGATCCGTCGGAGTTGTAGATGGTCGCCGCCTGGTTGGTGACGAGCTCACCGGGCCTCGGCACGTCCTGCACGATGTACGCGAGCATGAAACCCAGGATCGGCACGACGATGCCGATACCGACCAGCGCGTAACACACCCTGCGGACGGTGCGCCACCGCGACGGCTTCTTCCTTCCGCCGCCGCTGCTTCCGCTTCCGCTCCCGTTTCCACCGCCGGTCGGCGGTTTCGTCGGCGGACCACCGGTCGCCGAGGCGGTCGCGGGCCGGTCGGGCACCGGACGGGCGGGCGTGGCCTGGTCTCCCGCGGACACCGATCCGGGGGCGGGGCTGTGCGAGATGCGGCGAGTGGCGTCGGCGCCGGCGGCCCCCGGACGACGATCGGCGGGCGGGACCTGCGGGGAGCGCCCCTGCGGAGGCCGGCCCTGCGGTGGCTGACCCTGCGGTGGCCGGCCCTGCGGGCGTGGCTGCTGCGAGGGTGAATCCCCCGGCCGACCCGGCGGCGGTCCGGGGCGCCCCTGACGTTCCGGCTGCCCCGGCTGACCGGGCCTGCCCTGCGGCATCGGGCGGCCCTGCTGCGGGGGCGGCACGGGCCCGCGCTGCGGGGGCATCGGCGGTCGGCCACCCTGCTGCGGACCCGGCTGCGCCGGCCGACCCTGCGGCCCGGGACGCATCTGCGAAGGACCGGGCCGTCCCTGCCCTCCCGCCGGGGGCGGAAGCGGGCGACCCCGGTCTGGAGCGTCGCCGGGTGCGGGACGCCGCGGCGGCACTCCCGCCGCCGGGCCGTCCCCGCGAGGGGGCACCGGCCGGTTCTCGTCGGGCTCGTTGTCGGGGGAACTCACGTACGTTTCTCCAAATGGTTGCGCGACGCGTTACGCCGCATCCTCGAAATCCGTCGGTGGACGGGTACTCGACGACCCGGTCGTTCGGTCTCGTACACGTGTGAACTCCACTGGAACGTCGTGATCACGCCCGGTGTCCGTTCACTCGCTCGCAGTGCGTCGATCCGTTCCCGCCGAACGACGACGGGGACGTTTCGGTGCGGGTTGCGCACCGAGGACATACGACTGCACCAGGTGGTTCCAACGGCAGGTGCGGCACACCTCGACCACGTGCACCGAGAACTCCTCCTGACCGGCTGCCAGGCGCACGAGTTCCTCGGGTGTCCGCGCCGATCCGGACACCGGACCGAGTTTGTCTCCGAACACCCAGGACACGATGGTCAGTTGCTCCCTGCGGCAGATGGGGCACACGACATCGCTGCCCCGACCGTGGAACTTCGCGGCTCGCAGCAGATAGGGACCGGCGTCGCAGACCTCCGCCACGCCGCGTCGCCCCGAGTAGACCTCGGCGAGCAGCGACCGTCGCTGCAACGCGTAGTCCACCACCTGCCGCTGAGTTCGCACGGGTCCAGAGTACGTGCGCCGCATCGGAACGTGAGTGGTGCGTGCCCCCGGACACCGTCGATACGGGCACATCCGGGACGAACTACCCTTCGTGCGTGGCCCGCCGACACACGCCGCAGACCCGAGTGCGCGACAGCGACCGTGCGCACACCTGTGCGCGCCTCGACGCCGCCCACGCCGACGGCCACCTCACCACCGCCGATCATCGCGACCTCCACGCACGCGCCCGATCAGCGACGACGTTGCGCGAACTCGCCGAACTCGTCCGCGATGTACCCGCAGCGGGCACCGCCGCCGCCGCGGATCGGCCGTCCGGTTCCCGTCTGCTGCGGATCACCGTCGCGGGTGTGACGCTCGTCGCGGCCGCGGCGGTCGTGTGGCTCGTACTGCCCGCCCGCGGAACACCGCCCGCCGGATCGACGTCGGCGCCGACGGTGGCGACCGTGACGACCGGACCCGCGTCCGGGGCGGACACGTCGGCGACCGATACCGGCCCCGCACGGTAGGCCGCCGCCTCCGGTCGCCGAAGCCCCACACGACGCCGAACCACCCCCGCCACTCGCTCACCTGCGGTTTCGCGGCGCCACCCACGCGATGTATCGGATGAGCGTACGGTCGTATATATCGATGCGATATAGTCTGTCGTCGTATCATTCGGTTGGGTTCGATTGTCCGGGAGGTGGCCCACTTGCTCGAGCTGGCAATTCTCGGGCTGCTGCTCGAGTCACCCATGCACGGCTACGAGCTCCGCAAGCGCCTCACCGGCCTGCTCGGCGCGTTCCGCGCCTTCTCGTACGGCTCGCTGTACCCGACGCTGCGTCGGATGCAGTCCGACGGCCTGATCGAGGAGGATTCGGGTGCTCCGGGCCCGGTCAAACGCCGGGCACGACGCGTCTATCAGCTCACCGCCGCCGGTCGCGAACGGTTCGCCGAACTCGTCGCCGACACCGGACCGCAGAACTACACCGATGACGGATTCGGTGTCCACCTCGCCTTCTTCAGCCGCACCCCCGCCGAAGCGCGGATGCGGATCCTGGAAGGCAGGCGGCGCCAGGTCGAGGAACGCCGAGAAGGCCTCCGCGACGCGATCGGGAGGGCCAGCGGCACGCTGGACCGGTACACCCGACAGCTACATCAGCTCGGGCTCGAGTCCAGCGAACGCGAAGTGCGTTGGCTCAACGAACTCATCGCCGCCGAGCAGTCGTCAGCAGCAAGCAGGAAAGAAGGAGAACCCGACCATGGGTGAGAACAGCACCGACACCGCTGTACGCGTGGCCATTGTGGGCGTGGGAAACTGTGCCTCGTCCCTGGTCCAGGGCGTCGAGTACTACAAGGACGCGGACGCGAGCTCGACCGTCCCCGGCCTGATGCACGTCGAGTTCGGTAGGTACCACGTCCGCGACGTCAAGTTCGTCGCCGCGTTCGACGTCGATGCGAAGAAGGTCGGCTTCGATCTCTCCGAGGCGATCAACGCCAGCGAGAACAACACCATCAAGATCGCGGATGTTCCGCCGACCGGTGTGACCGTGCAGCGCGGACACACCCTCGACGGCATCGGCAAGTACTACAGCCAGACCATCGAGCTGTCCGACGCCGAGCCCGTCGACGTCGTGCAGGCCCTGAAGGACGCCCGGGTCGACGTCCTCGTCTCCTACCTGCCGGTCGGCTCCGACGAGGCCGACAAGTTCTACGCCCAGTGCGCCATCGACGCCGGCGTCGCCTTCGTCAACGCACTGCCGGTGTTCATCGCCTCCGACCCCGAGTGGGCCGAGAAGTTCCGCGCGGCCGGCATCCCGATCGTCGGCGACGACATCAAGTCGCAGGTCGGCGCGACCATCACGCACCGCGTCATGGCGAAGCTGTTCGAGGATCGCGGTGTCGTGCTCGACCGCACCTACCAGCTGAACGTCGGCGGCAACATGGACTTCAAGAACATGCTCGAGCGTGAGCGTCTGGAGTCGAAGAAGGTGTCGAAGACCCAGGCCGTCACCTCCAACCTCGAGGGCCCGCTGTCCGGCAAGGTTCACGACCGCAACGTCCACATCGGCCCGTCCGACTACGTCGAGTGGCTCGACGACCGCAAGTGGGCGTACGTCCGGCTCGAGGGTCGCGCGTTCGGTGACGCACCGCTGAACCTCGAGTACAAGCTCGAGGTGTGGGACTCCCCGAACTCCGCCGGCATCATCATCGACGCGATCCGCGCCGCGAAGATCGCCAAGGACCGCGGTCTCGGCGGCCCGATCCTCCCGGCCTCCGCGTACCTGATGAAGTCCCCGCCGGTCCAGATGGCCGACGACAAGGCCCGCGCCGAGCTCGAGGCGTTCATCATCGGCGCCGAGAAGTAACCTTCCCGCACCCGAGCCGTGCGCACTTCTGGTAGTGGGAACTACCAGAAGTGCGCGCGGGTGCGTCAGGAGATGCGGCGGACCAGCGACAGCGGCAGCACCTTCATCGCGTAGGCCAACGGAATCCACGGCCAGCCCGGCACATACGCCTTCGCCGGCTCCTTCTCGATCGCCGCCACCAGCGCGCGACAGCCGGTTTCGGTGTCGACGATGAACGGGACCTTCTTCACCTTCTCGTTGATCTCCGAGCGGATGTAGCCGGGGAAGATCGTGCTGACGGTGATGCCGGTGTCGGCGAGATCGGAACGCATGCCCTCACCGAGCGACGCGACCGCCGCCTTCGACGCCGCATAGGTGGTGATGTTGCCCCGCATACCGCGGATCGCGCTCATCGACGAGATCAACACGAGGTGACCGGCATTCCGCGGGCGCATCAGTTCCAGCGCGGCCTCGCTCTGAGCGAGGGCACCGAGGAAGTTGGTGTTCGCGGTCTGCGCGTTGGCCCGGAAGTATCCGGTACCCAGCGGCTGCCCCTTGCCGAGTCCGGCGTTGACGATGATCCGGTCCAGACCCCCGAGTTCCTCGTCGAATTCACGGAAGACGCGGAAGACGGCGTCGTGGTCGTTGACATCGAGTGCCCGCACCGAGACCGTGATACCGGGGTTCGCGCCCATCAGTTCGGTGCGCAACTCTTCCAGGCGGTCGGTGCGACGTGCCGCGAGCGCGAGATCGTGTCCGCGCGCGGCGAACTGACGTGCCATCTCGGCACCGAGCCCGGAGCTGGCACCGGTGATGAGGATCCTCTGGCGCGTGGGCCGGCTCATCGGTTCTCCTTCTCGTAACGGTCGATCAGCGCGTTGCACCGGCTGTCGAGGTATCCGACGACCATCCAGAAGTCCTTGAACGCGGGGTTGGTCGTCTGTCCGTGGTGGTAGCGGTAGTAGATCTGCTGGGCGATGACGGCGAGGCGGAACAGCCCGAACACCTCGTAGAATCCCCAGTTGTCCACCGACAGGCCGGTCTTCGCCGCGTAGTAGTCGACGATCTCCCGTCGGGTGAGCATCCCCGGCAGGTCCGACGGCTGACGCTTCGTGGCGAGCAGCATCGGATCGTCGTCGGCCTGCACCCAGTAGGCGAGGGACGAGCCGAGATCCATCAGCGGGTCCCCGACGGTCGCGAGTTCCCAGTCCAGCACCGCGACGGGTGTCAGCGGATCGTTCTCGTCGAGCACGACGTTGTCGAGCCGGAAATCGCCGTGCACGAGCACGGAGGCGACGTCGGCGGGCTGTGTCCCGTCGAGCCACCGGGTGACCCGCGCGAAGTCGGGCACATTGTCGGTGCGGGCCTTCGCGTAGCGGGCCGTCCAGCCCGCGACCTGCCGCGCGACGTAGCCGCTGCCGCGACTGAACTCGTCGAGTCCCGTTGCGGCGGTGTCCACACCGTGCAGTTCGACGAGCAGATCGACGATGCGCGTGCACAGGGTGCGGACCTGCTCGGGGGTGAGTTCGTGTGCCGCTGCGGCGTCGCCGCGCAGGATGGTTCCGCGCACACGTTCCATCACGTAGAAGTCGCTGCCCAGCACCGAGGGGTCGGTGCACAACCCGATCATGGCGGGCACGTGCGGGTAGGCGGTGGACAGTAGTGACTGGATCCGGTACTCGCGCGACATGTCGTGCCCGGACGACGGTTTCGCTCCCGCCGGCGGACGTCGCAGCACGAGATCGCGATCGGGATAGCGCAGCAGGTACGTGAGATTGGAGGCGCCGCCGGAGAACTGACGAACCTCGGGGACCCCGTCGATGCCGGCGTGGTCGTGCAACCACGCGGCGACCGCGGCGACGTCGAAGGCGTCCTCGTCGCGGACGGCGCGGGCGTTGTCGGGCAGGTCGCTCACTTGACGGCCTCCGTGTACTTCGCGAGTTCGAATCGGGCGACGAGTCCCTGGTGCACCTCGTCCGGTCCGTCGGCGAGACGCAGCGCGCGCGCGGCGGTCCAGGCACCGGCGAGCGGGAAATCACCGGACATGCCTGCGCCGCCGTGGATCTGGATGGCGAAGTCGACGACCTGCTGGGCGACGCGGGGCGCGGCGACCTTGATCTCCGACACCGCCGACCGTGCCCCGGCGAGCCCCTGGGTGTCGAGGAGCCACGCGGCGTTGAGGACGAGCAGGCGCAGTTGGTTGATCGCGATGCGCGCATCGGCGATGCGTTCCCGGTTGCCGCCGAGGTCGATGAGCCGCTTCCCGAAGGCCGTGCGCTCCAGCCCGCGACGGCACGCGAGTTCGAGGGCGTGCTCGGCGAGCCCGACGAGACGCATGCAGTGGTGGATGCGCCCCGGACCGAGCCGGCCCTGGGCGATCTCGAAGCCGCGTCCGGGGCCGGCGATGACGGCGTCGAGGGGCAGCCGCACGTCGGTGAACGACACCTCTCCGTGCCCGCCGGGTTCGTCGTAGAAGCCCATGGTCGAGAGCATCCGTTCGACCTCGACGCCGGGGGTGTCGATGGGGACGAGGACCATCGAGTGTCGCCGGTACCTGTGGGCGTCCGGGTCGGTCAGGCCCATGAAGATCAGGATGCGGCAGTCGGGGTGACCGATGCCGGTGCTCCACCACTTGCGGCCGTTGAGGACGACCTCGTCGCCGTCGACGACGGCGGTGGCGGCCATGTTGGTCGCGTCGGAGGAGGCGACACCGGGTTCGGTCATGCAGAACGCGGAGCGGATCTCACCGTCGAGCAGGGGACGCAGCCACTTCTGCTTCTGCGCCTCGCTGCCGTAGTGGTACAGCACTTCCATGTTGCCGGTGTCGGGGGCGTCGCAGTTGAACACCGCGGACGCGAACGGCGACCGCCCCATCTCCTCGGCGAGCGGCGCGTACTCGACGTTGGTGAGTCCTGCACCGAGTTCGGCGTCGGGCAGGAAGAGATTCCACAGACCCTGATCGCGGGCCTTGCGCTGGAGCTCCCGATATTCCGGCGACACCGACCACAGGTCGGCGGCCGCGACGTCGCGGCGCTGTTCCGGGGTCTCGCTGCGCGCTGCGCGGATGCGCTGCTCGAGCGGTGTGACCTCGGTGGCGATGAATGTGCGCAGCCGTTCGAGGAGTTCGCGGCTCCGCTCGGTCTGTCCGAAATCCATGGATCCCTCCGACCCGTAATTGAGCAATGCTCAGTTAGACTAGCGGTGTGAGTACCGCGCGACAAGACCCCGACCGCCGACGCCGCCTCCCACCGGAGGAACGGCGACGTCAACTCGTCGCGATCGGACTGCAGGAACTCGCATCCCGGCCCATCCACGCCCTGTCGGTCGACCGGGTCGCCGAGATCGCCGGGATCTCCCGCGGCCTGTTGTTCCGGTACTTCCCCACGAAACAGGACTTCTACGTCGCCGTGGTGGGCGCCGCCTCCCGTCGAATGCTGCGCGCCGCGATCCCCGCACCCGACGATCCCGAACCCCTGCGTTCGGTGCTGCACGCCTTCGTGTCGTTCGTCGACCGCCACACCGACAACTATCAGGCCTTCTTCCACGGCGGGTTCGGTGCCGATCCCGAGATCCGCACCATCCACGACACGGTGAAGACCACGATGGTCGACCGCACCGCGGCCGCGGCCGGCGTCACCGTCGACGCCACCACGACGATGCGGATGCGCGCGTGGTGGTCGATGGTCGAATCACTCGCGATCGACCGGACCGCACGCCCCGACGAGATGACGGTCGACGACGTCGTCGACTACGCGATCTCCGTGTTGCACACCGCCGTGCTCAGAACCCCGGGATCTCGATCGTGAACCCCGGCAACACCTGGATCTGATCCGGGATGTTCCGGGGAAGATCGACGGGGGGCGCCGGGATCGTGAGGTTCGGCAGGTCACCGAAGTCCGGGAGTCTCAGCTCCGGGACGGCGGGCCCGGTGGTCGTCGTCGTGATTCCCGGATCGGACGGCACACCGGCCTGACCACCGATCGGGTCCGGCCACGGGAAGCTCTCGACGTCGGTGCCCTCGAGCGCACCGTCCATCGTGTCCTTCCAGATGTCGGCGGGCAGCCCCGATCCGTAGATCGACCCACCCCACAGGTTCGTGATCGCACCCGCATCCGCCGTGCCGATCCACACCGCCGTCGACAGCGACGGGGTGTACCCCACCATCCACGCGTCCTTGTTCAGGCCGGTCTCGCCGAGCTGCGTGGTTCCGGTCTTCGCGGCCGACGGGCGACCTCCGGCCAGCGCGTGACCGCGCGAGTACGCGGCGATCGGCATCATCGCCTGGGTGACGTTGTCGGCGACCGCCGCGTCGAGACGCTGCTCACCGACCGGCGTGCCACGGTCGAGCAGCACGGTGCCGTCTGCGGTGGTGACCTTCTGCACGAAGTACGGCTGGTGGTACATGCCCGACGCGGCGAGCGTCGCGTACGCCGACGCCATGTCGAGAACCCGCGACTGGTACTGCCCCAGGACGATGCCGCCCTCGGGGATCCCGTTCTCCTCGGTCAGCGACGTGCCCTCGACACCGGGGATCTCCAACGGGATACCCGCCTCGTGTGCGGCATCGGCGATCTTCGACGGACCGTTGTCCATCGACAGCATCAGCCGATAGAAACTCGTGTTCAGCGACCGCTTCAGCGCCTCCGCGATGGTGCACGTACCGCACGATTCACCCTCGACGTTGCCGATGGTCAGGTTCCCGATCCGCACCGGGGAACTGTCGAACTTCGCGTTCAGGCCGATCCCCTGCTGCAACGCCGCGACCAGACCGAACACCTTGAACGACGAACCGGTCTGCAGCGGTGCCTGCGCGTAATCGAACCCGGCACCCTCCTCACCGCCGTAGTACGCGCGCACCGCACCGGACCGCGGATCGATCGAGACGACCGCGGTCCGCAATTCCTCCGGTTCACCCTCGAGATTGCCGCGCGCGGCGTCGACGGCGGCCTGCTGCGCCACCGGGTCGATCGTCGTGGTGATGCGCAACCCCTCGGTGTTGAGAGCCTGCTCGCTGACACCCGCCGCCGACAGTTCCCGCACCACCTGCGTTCGGATCAGTCCTTCGGGTCCCGTCGCCTCGCTCGCGAGAGCCAGCTGATCGGACGGCACCGTCTCGGGGAACACCTGGTCGGCGCGGGTCGAGTCGTCGAGGACACCCATCTCGACCATCCCGTCGAGGACGTAGTTCCAGCGGGCCTCGATCGCGGGCCGGTTGTACTCGGGGTCGAGGGACGACGGTGTCTGGATGACTCCGGCGAGCACCGCTCCCTCCGACACCGTCAGGTCACCGACGGGCTTACCGAAGTAGGCCTGCGCCGCAGCGGCGATCCCGTAGGCGCCGCGACCGAAGTAGATGGTGTTGAGGTACGCCTGGAGGATCTCCTCCTTCGACCATTCCCGCGCCATCTTCGTCGAGATGACGAGCTCGCGCATCTTGCGGGTGAGGGTGCGTTCCGAACCGACGAGCACGTTCTTGACGTACTGCTGGGTGATGGTGGACCCGCCACCGGCGGTGTCCTTGCCCATGACGTTGTCGCGCGCGGCACGCGCGAACCCGGACACCGAGAAACCGGGGTTGCTGTAGAAGTTGCGGTCCTCCGCCGACAACACCGCGTTGCGGACGTGTTCGGGTACCTCGTCGAGATCGACCTCGACGCGATTGCCCTCGGGAGGCACGACCCTGCCGATCTCGGTGGTGCCGTCGTCCGCGTACAGGATGGAGATCTGGTTGGCGGTCATGTCGGCCGGGCGCGGCACCTCCGCCGAGATGTACGCGCCGGCGAACACCCCCAGCGGTACGAGCACGAGCAGGGCCACCACGACGAGGGCCGCGTACGTCACGATGCGACGACGGGGCTTCCCGCCACCGACCGCGGGGTCGTTTCGAGGCGTCGACGATTCGGGGGAACTCACTCGTACCACTTTCTCCGGGTTTCACTTCTCCGGGTTCCGGTCGGGGAAATTCTCACAACCCCGACGCAAGTATGGTACGAGTTCGCGGCAACTGTGCCGCAGCACACGACACGGTCACCGGACTCGGCCTGCTCAGGTGCCGGCGCGTCGCCACGCCCGGAACGCGAATCCCCACGCCACCGCGAACCCGAGCAACACCAGCGCGGGCACGATGCCCGGCTGCGGCGACAGCAACTCCGCGACCGCGCCGACCAGCGCCATCGCCGCGAACACGGTGAGGAAGCCGAGCAGCATCTCGAGTCGCTGCCGCCGGGGGAGCCTGGTCACGATTTCACGCCGCCCGCCGTCAGACCCGCGATGATGCGACGCTGGAAGATCAGCACCATGATCACCAACGGCACCATCACGAGGGTGCCGCCGGCCATGATCGACGCATACGGCACAACCAGCGGATCGGTGCCGGTGAACCGCGCCATCGCAACCGTCACCGGGGCCGTCTTCTCGTTGGACAGCTGCGACATCAGCAGGTACTCGTTGACCGTCGCGATGAACGCGAGGATCGCGGTGGTGAACAGTGCGGGCGCCGCGAGCGGCAGCATCACCAGCCGGAACGCCTGCCCACGGGTGGCCCCGTCCATGCGGGCCGCCTCCTCGAGTTCCCACGGCAGATCGGAGAAGAACGACGTGAGCGTGTACACGGTCAGCGGCAGCACGAACGAGATGTTCGGGATGATCAGCGCCTGGTAGCTACCGATCCAGCCGATGTCGGTGAACAGCTGGAACAGCGGCGTGACGAGCGCGACCACCGGGAACATCGACGCGCCCAGGATGATGCCGGTGACGAAGTACTTGCCGCGGAAGTCGAACCGTGAGAGCGCGTACGCCGTGAACACGCCGATGAGCAGCGCGATCACCGTGGTGGCCCCGGCGATGATGACGCTGTTGAGCAGCGCCCGCGAGAAGTTGACCTTGGCGTCGGGGTCGAGCGCGTCCGCGAAGTTCTGCAGCGTCGGGTTCTCCGGCCACAGCGCGGTGCTGAACGTGTCGGACGGGTCGCGCAGAGCCGTCACGATCATCCAGTAGCAGGGAGCGAGACCCCACACCACGATCAGGGCGACCCCGAGGTAGGTGCCCACCGTCCGCCACCGCGACCCGCTGCGGGCTGCGCGGGCGGGCGGCGCCGACGGCGCCTGCTTCGTCTCGGTGACCGTCACGCGATGTCCCCCTTTCGCTGCTTCTCCTGGGTGCTGACCGCGTTGGCGCCGAGGAAACGCACCAGCACGAACGCGACCGCGAAGATGATGAGGAACGTGATCGTCGACAGCGCGGACGCCGAGTTCACGCCCTGACGCATCTGGTCGACGACGAGCACGGAGATGGTGGACGTCGCCGGGTTGGAGCCCATCATGATCGCCGGCAGGTCGTACATGCGCAGCGCGTCCATGGTACGGAACAGGATCGCAACCATCAGCGCGGGTTTGACGAGCGGCAGGGTGATCATCTTGAACCGCTGCCAGGCGTTGGCACCGTCGACCTTCGCTGCCTCGTAGACGTCGGACGGGATCATCTGGAGTCCGGCGAGGATCAGCAGGGCCATGAACGGCGCCGTCTTCCACACGTCGGCGACGATGATCGCGAACCGGGCCGGCCACGGGTCGGCGGTCCACAGGATGTCGGTGCCGAGCAGCTTGTTGGCCACGCCGTCGTTGGCGAAGATGAAGAACCACAGTTTCGCGGTGACGGCGGTGGGGATGGCCCAGGGCACCAGTACCGACGCGCGGAGCAGTCCCCGGCCGCGGAACGACTTCGCCATGACCAGGGCCATGCCGAGTCCGATGACGGTCTCGAGCGACACGGTCACCACCGCGAAGAAGAAGGTGTTGCCCACCGACTCCCAGAACTGGGATCCCAGGGTGCCGGGCGGGCAGGGGATCGCGCCGGTGGCGGTCCCGCAGGTCTGGGTGATCCAGCGGGTGTAGTTCTCGATTCCGACGAACCCGCCGGTGACGAACAGGCCGGTCTCGGGGTCGAGGGTCCTCCCGTCGCCGTACAGCGACATCCACACCGCTCTGCCGAGCGGATACAGGATGATCACGGCCAGCACGATCATCGACGGCGCGATGAACACCCACACCGGGACCTTCCGGCGTCGCTTCACCGGCACCGCCGTCGGCTCGGGTGCTTCGGGTGCACGGTGCCGTCCGCCCACACGGCCGCGGCCGGGACCTGTGGTCCCGACCGCGGTGTCGTGTGACGGATCCGCCGTCGTTCCGACCTGCGGGTCTGCCATCTACTGCTCCCTGTGGATCAGTTACCTGCGGTTTCGATGCCGGCCTGGATGTCCGTGAGCGCCTGCTCGACGGTCTTCTCACCCCGGATCGCCGCGTACGAGTTGTCGGAGATCGCCTTCGACACGTTGGAGTAGTACGGCGAGGACGGACGCGGCTTCGCGTTCTCCAACGCCTCCTTCAGCGTCGAGAAGTACGGGAACTGCTCGAGGATCTGCGGGTCGTCGTACACCTCGGCGAGGACCGGCGCGCCGCCGACCTCGGCGTAGTAGGTCTGCGACTGGCGGGTCTGCATGAACTCGAGGAAGTCACGGGCGGTCGCCGGCGCATCCGAGAACGCGCTGATGCCGACGTTGTAGCCACCGAGCGTCGAGACACCCGGGCCGTCGACACCCGGCAGGACGGCGATGCCGTAGTTGCCGGCGATCGACGAGGACTCGCCGTCGGTGTAGAAACCGGGCCACGTGCGCAGGAACAGCGCATCACCGTTGCCGAACGCGGCCTGCGACTCGCCTTCGGTGTAGGTCTGCGCGGCCGCCGGGATGGTGCCGTCGGCGAACCGGTCGACGATGAACTGCAGTCCCTCACCGGTCTGGTCGGTGATGTCCGGGGTCAGTCCGTCCTCCGCGACGAAGCCACCGCCGAAGGCGTTGACGATCTCGGTGACGTTGACCGTCAGACCCTCGTAGTTCTTGAACTGACCGATGTAGCAGTCGATGCCGGCCTCTTCCGCCTTCGGGCACTCCGCCTGCAGTTCGTCCCACGTGGCGGGCGCCTGGTCGACGAGGTCGGTGCGGTAGTAGAGGAACGCGGCGTTGGTGTTCTTCGGGGCCGCGTACAGGGTGCCGTTGTAGGTACCCGACTCGACGGTCGCGGGCAGCAGGCCCGACGTGTCGATCGCGAAGTCGCCCTCGAGGGGCGTCAGCCAGCCGTTGGCCGCGAACTCCGCGGTGTTGGTGACGTCGACGGCGATGAGGTCGTACTCGTCGCTCTTCGCCTGCATGCGCTGGGCGATATCGTCGTACTGGTCGTTCGCTTCCTTCGCGAGCGGCTTGAACGTGACCTGCTCGTCGGGGTGATCGGCGTTCCAGTCGGCGATGATGTTCTCGAGCGCGGCGTTGAGGGGGTCCTGGCCCTCGACGATGGTGATGGGACCGCGGCCCTCACCTGCTGCGCCGGTCGCCTCGGAGCCGTTGTCGGAACCACCGTCGTCCGAGCCGCACGCGGTCAGCACCAGCAGCGCCGCCGAGGACGCGGCGATCGCGGCCCGGCGCACCGCCTTCGAATTCAGAACCATGAACTACTCCCTGTCAGTGAGCGAACTCCGGTTGTCGATCGGCCATGTGCCGTCGACATCGGCACCTACTGTGGCACGGACCACCGTCGAAAGTCGGCATTCCGCCCATCCTTGATCGGTTCTGTGTCCCCCGGCGCAGCCGATGCACGAGCCGCAGCCGGTGCACGAGCCGCAGCCGGTGCACGAACCGGCTCAGCCGATCCGCAGACCGTCGGAGGCCTTGAAGACGTGCACCTGATCGGGGTCGAACACCAGGTGCAGGCGGTCGCCCTTCTGGGGCGGGGTGCGCCAGTCGCTGCGGGCGACGATCTCCTGGGGTCGCCCACCGATCACGGCACCACCGTAGACGTAGGCGTCGGAACCCAGTTCCTCGACCACCTGTACGTCCACCGGAAGACCGCGGTCGGCGATCTCGAGGTGCTCGGGGCGGATACCGAGCACGACCTCCGATTCGGTGACCTGCCCGAGGACGTCGCGCGGCACGGGGACGTGCACGTCACCGACCATGACGCCGCGGTCGACCACGGGGAGGGTGAACAGATTCATCGCCGGCGACCCCATGAACCCGGCGACGAACACGTTCGCGGGACGGTTGTAGAGAACCCGCGGGGAGGCGCACTGCTGCAGCAGGCCCTTCGCGAGGACGGCGACGCGGTCGCCCATCGTCATGGCCTCGACCTGGTCGTGCGTGACGTACACGGTGGTCGTCGCGAGTCGTCGCTGCAGTTGCGCGATCTGCGTGCGTGTCTGCACGCGCAGTTTCGCGTCGAGATTCGACAGCGGCTCGTCCATCAGGAACACCTGGGGTTGCCGCACGATCGCGCGACCCATCGCGACACGTTGCCGCTGGCCACCGGACAGTGCCTTCGGCTTGCGGTCGAGGTACTGCTCGAGGTCGAGCATCTTCGCGACCTCGGTGACCCGTTCCCGGATCTCCGCCTTCGGGGTCTTCGCGAGTTTGAGCGCGAACCCCATGTTCTCGGCCACCGACATGTGCGGGTAGAGGGCGTAGTTCTGGAACACCATCGCGATGTCGCGTTCCTTCGGGTCCTGCCCGGTCACGTCGCGATCGCCGATGAGGATCCGGCCGCTGTGCACCTGCTCGAGTCCGGCGAGCATCCGCAGCGACGTGGACTTGCCGCACCCGGACGGCCCGACCAGGACGAGGAACTCACCGTCCTCGATCTCGAGGTCCAGGGCGTCGACCGCGGGCGTCCCCGAGCCCGGGAACAGGCACGTCGCCTTGTCGAAGGTCACCGAGGCCATGGAGAGTCCTTTCCGGAGCCGAGTCACTGGCGTGCGGTAGGGGAATCTACACGGCGGGTGATGCCGCGGACGGTCAGCGCGGGGGCGCGGTGAGAGTGGCGTCGTCGTCCCCCCACTCCTGGATGCCGCGCACCCCCGGCACGTCCCCGCGGCGGAACACCGGGTCGCGGCCCTGTTTCCGCTGCGCGGTGTAGTTGTGGAACATCGCGTAGGCGATACCCGACAGCGGGATCAACGCGATCAGGTTGACGGTGGCCATCACCCCCATGGCGAGATCGGCGAGCGCCCACACCAGCGGCACAGACCCGACGGCGCCGAGGAACACGCACACCACCACGAGCGAACGCAGGTACGGCAGCACCCGGCGTGACCCGGTGAGGAACTCCATGTTGGATTCGCTGTAGTAGTAGTTGCCGATCACCGAGGTGAAGGCGAGGAAGAAGATGAGGACCGCCAGGAAGTGCACGGTCCAGTCGCCCAACTGCATCGCCAGGGCGTTCTGGGTGAGTGCGGCACCGTCGATCCCCGATCCGAACACGGGGTCGGAGAGCAGGATGATGAACGCGGTGATCGAACAGACCAGCCACGTGTCGAAGTAGACGCCGAGACTCTGCACCAATCCCTGCTTGACGGGGTGGGTGACCGCGGCGGTCGCGCCCGCGTTCGGCGCGGACCCCATACCGGCCTCGTTGGAGAACAGTCCGCGACGGATGCCGTTCATGAACGCCGCACCGATACCGCCGCCCGCGACCTCCTCGAGCCCGAACGCGTTCTCGAACACCAGGCGGAACATGCCGGGCACCTCACCGATGTTGAGGATCACCACGATCAGGCCGATGACGAGATACGCGCCCGCCATCACCGGAACCACCACCTGCGACACACCCGAGATACGCCGCACCCCACCGAAGATGACGGCAGCGACGAGCACCGACACGACGACACCGAGCACGACCTGCAGGGTCGTCGTCTTCTCGCCCACCGAACTCGCGACGGCATCGACGATCGAGTTGGTCTGCACGGCGTTGAACACGAACCCGTAGGTGATCGTGATGATCACCGCGAAGACCATGCCCATCCAGCGTTTCCCCAGCCCGTACTGCATGTAGTAGGCCGGTCCGCCCCGGAACGCGCCCTTGTCGCGCACCTTGTACAACTGCGCGAGCGTCGATTCGACGAAGGCGGTGCTCGCACCGATCAACGCCATCACCCACATCCAGAACACTGCGCCGGGCCCGCCCAGGCTGATCGCGATGGCGACACCCGCGACGTTGCCGGTGCCCACCCGGGAGGCCGCGGAGATCGAGAAGGCCCGGAACGCCGAGATCCCCTTCTGTCCGTCCGGGAGGTCCTCGGCCTTCTCGGTGATCGAACGGAACATGTCGGGGACGAGCCGGATCTGGATGAACCGCGATCGGATCGTGTAGTACAGACCGGATCCGATCAGCAGTGCGATGACCGCGTACCAGAACCGATCGTTGACATCGGTGATGAAGTCGACCGCAGTGTCCATCCCCAGATCGTGCCGCGTACCCGGCGCTCGCGCAGGAATTCCGGGCGATCACGCCGTTCGGATCACCGGCGGCCGCGACCGTGTCGCGGGTAGCGTCGACATCCGTCACCGCTGCCGAGATCAGGAGCGCATCGTCGTGAGCGCGCAGGGCATCCCCGCACCCCCGGTCTTCGGTGTTCTCGGCCTCGGCGAGACCGGAATGGACTTCACCGGACGCCTCGTCGCCGCCGGCGCGCAGGTGTACACCTACGACCTCGATCCGGCGCTGGTCGCGCCCTCCCCGGCGGTGCGCTGCACCGACGAACGGGCCGTGACCGCCGCCGCCGACGTGGTGTTGAGCGTCGTCACCGCCCGCAACGCGGCCGCCGCCGTCGACGCCGCGAAGGACGCCCTGCGGCCGGGGCTGCTGTGGGCCGACCTCAACACCGCCGAACCGCAGGCCATGCGGGATCTCGACGCGGAGGTCACCGCGACCGGTGCCGATTTCGTCGACGTGTCGATCATGGCGCGGGTGCCCGGTCGGAGTATCGGGGTACCGATGATCGCGAGCGGTCCGCACGCCGCGCGGTTCGCCGAGATCCTCGGGCGGTTCGGTGCGCACGTCGACGTTCTCGACGCCCCGGCCGGAGCCGCCGCCGAACGCAAACTGCTGCGCAGCGTCTTCTACAAGGGCATGGCGTCGGCCATCGTCGAGGCCGTCACCGCCGCGCGGGCGCGGGGTGTCGGCGACTGGTCGGTCGACGACATCGGCAGAGAACTCGCCGGGCTCGACGAGACATCGGTGTTACCGATCATCGACGCGACGATCACGCACGCGGCGCGACGAGCCGACGAGATGGGTGCCACCGCCGCGATGCTGGACGGGTTCGGGGTGCCGTCCGACATGTCCGCGGCGTCGGCGGCGCAGCTGCGTCGGCTCGCGGGGTACGGCGAAGGCACTACCCTCGATCCGTGAGTTCGGACAGGATGCTGACACGGATCGGCGGTCTCCTCCGCCAGGCCGAGTCGACCGACAACCCGCACGAGGCCGACGCGTTCCTCACGGCCGCGCAGCGTCTCGCGACCACCGCGTCGGTGGATCTCGCCGTGGCCCGCGCCCACACCGCCGCCCGCGAACGCCGCGCGAGACCGGTGCAGCGGCTGATCACCATCGGTGAGGCCGGGAAGAAGGGTCTGCGTACGTACGCGCAACTGTTCGTCGCGATCGCGCACGCCAACGACGTGCAGTGCGACATCACCAGCACCTCCACCGTCGTGCACGCGTTCGGGTTCGGTGACGACATCGACGTGTGCGAGGCCCTGTACTCGTCGTTGCTCGTGCAGATGGTGCGCGCATCCGACGCGTACCTGAGGTCGGGCACCTACCGACAGGAGACGACGGTGCGCACCGTGCTCGAACGGCGTGGGGGCAGGCAGGTGCGTGCCCGTGTCCGGAAGCCCGTCGCGGCGGTCACCGCCCGACTCGAGTTCCAGTCGGCGTTCGCGACCCGGATCGGCGCGCGACTCGCCGAGGCCCGCACCGAGGTCGAGAAGGAGGCCGAGAACTCCTCACCGGGAACGGCACTGGCACTGCGGGACAAGGAGATGGAACTGCGCGACTTCTACCGCAGCACCTCGCGGGCGCGCGGAACGTGGCGGGGCAACCGCACCGGTGTCGCCCGATCGACCGACGCCCGCCACGCCGGTGACCGCGCCGGCCGACGCGCGCGCCTGTCGAACTCGCCGGAGTTGCCCGCCGCACGGGGCAGGCTCACGTCGTGAAACGCGCCCGGGACACCCGCAGAACCGCCGTCTACGAGGCGGAGACCCTCGTGCGCCGCATGTTCGACGTCGCCGATCTCGGCGACAGCCGTGTCGTGGAGGTCGGCGGATCGCACGTGACGTTGCCGGTCGAGCGGCGGTTCGGCTCGATCGACGCGGCGCAGCGTTACGTCGACGCGGTGTTGACCCTGAACTGGGTGCGGCAACGTTGGCCGCGCGCGACGATTCCCGTGCGCGTCCGGGCGCGCGCCGGGCACACGGCCGCCCACTACGAACACGACAGCGCCACCATCGCACTGCCGGAGCGCGACGGTGGCGATGCGTGGGCGTTCCGCGAACTCGTCGTGCTGCACGAACTCGCCCATCATCTCGATCCGGGGGAACCCGACGATCTCGGCGAACCCGGTGAACCCGCCCACGGGTCCGCGTTCGTCGACCGGTTCCTGGAACTCGTCGGCGAGATCATCGGACCCGAGGCGGTGTTCGTACTCCGGATGTCGGGTATCACCGGGTGAGGCTCACATCCCGGCGATCTCCACACGTCCGTGGTCGGCGACGCCACCGGCGAGGACACGCAGATGGTCGTCCGCGGTGCCGAGGGTGTGCTCGATCGCGGTGAGCCGGCTCAGATAGTGCCCGACGGAATGTTCGGCGGTGACACCGATTCCGCCGTGCAACTGCACCGCTTCCTGGCTCACCTTCCGCGCCGAGCGGTCCACCTGCAGCTTCGCCCGGGACGCGACGACCGGGTCGACGATGCCGTCGGCCAGCGCCATGCTCGCGTACATGCTCATGCTCGACGCCAGCTCGTACAGCACGTACATGTCGGCGGCGCGGTGGGTCAGGGCCTGGAAGGTCTTCAGCGGAACCCCGAACTGCTTGCGCTGCTTCAGGTAGTCGGCCGTCAGCCGCACCGTGCGGTCCACGGCACCGACCGCCTCCGCACACAGCGCGGCCTGCGCACGCACGTGCGCCGCCGCGATCGCGTCCGATGCGTCGGTGGGCGCACCCAGCGGCACGGCCGCGGCACCGTCGAGGATGATCTGTGCGCCACGGCGGTCGTCGTGGGTGCGGTACGCGGTGCGGGTGACGCCGTCGGCGGCGGTATCGACGAGGAACAGCCCGATGCCGCCCTCCGGCAGCTGCGCCGAGACGACCAACGTCTGCGCGCAATCACCGTGCAGCACCGGATTCTTCCGTCCGGAGACGGTCCAGGTGTCGCCACTGCGCGCGGCGACGGTGGTGACGTCGGTGTGCGGCCACCGGCTGCCCGGTTCGTCGTGGGCGAACGCCATGAACAGTTCGCCCGCGGAGAGACGCGACAGCAGGTCGGTGCGCTGCTCGTCGGTGCCGACCTCCGCGACGAGACCGCCGGGGAGGTGGACGGCGGCGAGGACGGGTTCGGGTGCGAGTGCGGCACCGATCTCGGTCATGACCGCCATGACCTCGATCGGTCCGGCACCCATACCGCCGTGTTCCTCCGCGAACGGCAGTCCGAGCACACCCAGTTCGGCGAGCTGCGTCCACACACCGGGGTCGAAGCCGAGATCGCTCTCCGCGACGCGGTTACGGCTCTCGACGTCGTAGGCATCGGCGAGCACGTCGCGCACCGTCTTACGGAGCAGTTCCTGTTCGGTGTCGAGTTCGAAGTTCATTGTCCTGAGACCTCACAGTCCGAGAATCGAGGAGGCGATGATCGTGCGCTGTACCTCGCTCGAACCGCCGTAGATGGTGACCTTGCGCTTGTTGAGATACGACGGGGCGGTCAGTTGCGCCCAGTCCGGCGTGTCGATGCCGGCGGCGCCGGAGGGCAGCGAGTCCGGTCCGGCGATGTCGACGAGCAGTTCCGTCGCGGCCTGCTGTAGTTCGGAGCCGCGCATCTTGAGCAGCGACGATGCCGGGTTCGGCTTGCCGTCCGCGGAGCCCGCGACGACGCGCAGCTGCGTGAGTTCGAGCGCGATCAGCTCGTTCTCGAGTTCGGCCAGGCGCGCGGCGAACAGCGGGTCCTCGAGGAGGGTGCCGCTACCGAGGCGGGTGGTTGCGGCGAGTTCCTTGGCGCGGGCCAGCTCGACCTTCGTGGCGCCGACGCGGGTGATGCCGGTGCGTTCGTTGCCGAGCAGGAACTTCGCGTAGGACCAGCCGGCGTTCTCCTCGCCGACGAGGTTCTCCGCGGGCACGCGGACGTCCTCGAAGAAGACCTCGTTGACCTCGTAGCTGCCGTCGATGAGCTTGATCGGGCGGACGGTGATGCCGGGGGTCGTCATGTCGATGAGGAGCATCGAGATTCCGGCCTGCTTCTTCGGTGCGTCGGGGTTGGTGCGCACGAGGCAGAAGATCCAGTCGGCGTGCTGACCGAGCGTCGTCCACGTCTTCTGGCCGTTGACCACGTAGTGGTCGCCGTCGCGAACGGCACGGGTCTTGAGCGACGCTAGGTCGGAGCCGGCCTCCGGCTCGGAGAACCCTTGGCACCACCAGATATCGAGGTTGGCGGTCGCGGGCAGGAAGCGTTCCTTCATCTCCTGCGACGCGAACTGGGCGATCACCGGGCCGATCATGGTGGCGTTGAACGGCAGCGGATCGGGCACGGAGGCGAGCTGCATCTCGGTGAGCCAGATGTTGCGCTGGATCGGCGTCCAGTCCTTACCGCCCCATTCGACCGGCCAGTTCGGCACGGCGAGACCGTGGGCGTTGAGGGTCTGTTGACTGCGGACGATGTCGTCCTTGGTCAGGTGTTGCCCGGAGGCGACCTTCGCGCGCAGTTCCGCGGGGAATTCGGTGGTGTAGAAGTCGCGCAGTTCGTCGCGGAATGCGCGCTCCTCGTCGGTGAGCTTCAGGTTCATGCTGGCCTTCTGTCACAGGTGGGAGGGTGCGGAAGCCCGGAGAATCAGCCGGGATCGCTCCACAGAACAGTAACCTGACAGTGTTAGGCTGTCCAGCATTCGACCCGAGGAGCCACGGTGGCCCGTCCACGCACACCCCTGTTGACCCGGCAGTCCATCAAGGACACGACCCTGCGCCTGATCGACGATCACGGCTTCGCCGCCGTGTCGATGCGCATGATCGCCGGCGAACTCGGTGTGCGGGCACCGTCGTTGTACAGCCACTACGCGAACAAGGACGAACTGCTCGACGACATCGCCGACGACATCGGCTCGGCCGTCGACGTCAGCGGCTTCGCCGGCGACGACTGGTGCGGCGCCCTCCGGTCGTGGGCCCGCTCGTATCGGGCGTCCCTGGCCGCGCATCCCAACATGGTTCCGTTCCTCGCCTCCGCACCCGGCGACCGGCCGCTCGCGCTCGTGCACGCCGACGCCGTGCACGGCGGGTTGACCCGCGCGGGGTGGCCGCCGCGCACCGCCACGCTGATCGGTGCGTCGATCAAGTACCTCGTGCTCGGGTCGGCCATCGCGTCGTTCGCCGGAGGATTCGTCGACGACCGCAGCACCTACGACGAGCGCTATCCGCACCTGTCCCAGGCGCACCGCCTGCGCCGGCACGCCGCCGAGATCGACGAGGACAGTTTCGAACTCGTCCTGGAATCGTTCCTCCGCGATCTCACCCGCCAGTTCGAGGCCCTCACCGACCCGACCTGAACGCGGCTCAGGCCCGGCGCAACCGGACGAACCGGATACGACGTCCGGCCTCGCGGAAATCGGCGTCGCTGCCGTCGACCTCGAAACCCATCACCGCGCACAGCTTGGCCGCCGTGCGGCGATGCTCCGACGCATAGTGCGCCATGAAGTCCGCGCCCTCGCCCTCACCGAGGAACTCGGCGGTGACCGCGACCCGTTCCCGGCCCGATTCGACGAACGCGTGCGGATCCGCCTTCAGGTTCCGGTACCAGTCCGTCGTCGGACCGAACCCGACGGCCACGACGAAACCGTCGCGGGTGTCGTCGTGGTTCACCACCTCGAGCACGACGTGCCGCCACTGTCCGCTCTTGCGACCCCGATGCTCGAGATGCAGGAACCGGCGGCCCAGCAGAGCACCGAGATGTCGGCGGTACAGATGGATCGGCGCTCGCAGGAGGTGGCGGCGCAGGCCGGTCGGCGGTGGCGCGGGTTCGGTGACACGCATGCGTCCAGAGTGCGCGCCGACGCGGCGATTGTCGACACGAGCGACGGTCACAACGCGCCGGTAACCGGATGCTGCGCATAGGTTCGTCGTTGATGCGACCGGAAGGCGAACCCCGACCCCGCCACGACCACCCGCGGTGGTGGCTCGTGGTCGCGGGTCTCGCCGCCGTCGCGGCGTTCGTCGCCCACGACCGGCTGCTCGGCCTCGACACCTACTACGGATTGTTCGGCAACAAGGTCGACGCCGAGGTGTACCGGTACGGGGGGCCACACCGTCCGCCGCGACCCGCCTGTGCTGGAAGCAGCTCGGCTACGTCGACTCCGCCCGCACCCGTTTCGTGAGCATCACCCTTGCGGTGCTGTTCACGTGGTTGGAACCGGTCCGCATGACCATCTGGCCGGGCCAGATCAACCTGGTGCTGCTGGTGCTCGTGCTGTGGGATCTCGGCCGGCCCGAGGGCTCCCGTCTGCGCGGTGTCGGGGTCGGTATCGCAGCCGGACTGAAGCTCACACCGCTGTTCTTCGTCGCGTACCTCGCGGTGCTGCGACAGTGGCGGGCGGTCGCCGTCGCGGTCGGCACGTTCGCGGCGACGGTCGCCGTCGGGTTCGTCGTGGTCTTCTCCGATTCGGTGCAGTTCTGGACGTCGACGATCATCCACTCGGACCGGATCGGGCTGGTGTCGTCGCCCGCGAACCAGTCGGTCCGCGGCATCCTCGCCCGCAGCCTGCACACCGAGACGCCACCGGTATGGCTGTGGCTGCTGTGCACCGGCCTCGTCGGTGTCCTCGGGTTGTGGGCCGCGTACCTCGCCGACCGGAACGGTCACCGCCTCCTCGGCCTGACCGTCGCGGGGCTCACCGCGCCGATGGTCGCGCCGTTCTCGTGGGGCCACCACTGGGTGTGGACGATCCCGCTGCTGGTGCTGTGCCTGCACCGGGCCGCGCAGTGGCGCCGCTGGTGGGGTCACCTGCTACCGTTCGCCGTCGCGGTGCCGCTGCTGGCCTGGTACCGCTCGTATCCGGACGGCGTCGTGGCGATCGGCACCTTCATGACACCCGGGCCGCCGGTGCAGACGGCACTGCTGCAGGCCGCCTACCCGATCGTCCACCTCGGCGTGGTCACGACGGTGATCGTCGCGAACCGCCCTGCCCGGATCCGCCTACGGCACCGCGACGATCGGCCTACCGTGGACGCATGACCCGCCCCATCCGCATCGGTCTCCAACTCCAACCCCAACAGCAACCCGACTACGGCGTTCTCCGCGACACGGTGCTGCGCGCCGAGGACGCGGGCGCCGACGTGGTGTTCAACTGGGACCACTTCTATCCGCTCTACGGCGACCCGGACGGCGCCCACTTCGAATGCTGGACGATGCTCGGTGCGTGGGCCGAGCAGACGTCGCGCGTCGAGATCGGGGCGCTCGTCACCGGCGGCGGCTACCGCAACCCCGACCTGCTCGCCGACATGGCCCGCACCGTCGACCACATCAGCGGCGGACGACTCATCCTCGGGATCGGATCGGGCTGGTTCGAGAAGGACTACGACGAGTACGGTTACGACTTCGGCACGAAGGGATCGCGTCTCGATCTCCTCGCCGAGTATCTGCCCCGCATCACGGGCCGCCTCGGCACGCTGAATCCTCCGCCGACGCGGCACATCCCGCTGCTCATCGGCGGCGGAGGACCGAAGAAGACGATCCCGCTCGTCGCGAAGTACGCCGACATCTGGCACAGCTTCGGTGAACTCGGCACCCACGAGGACAAATCCGCAATCCTCGCCGATCGGTGCGCGGAAGTCGGCCGCTCGCCCGCGGAGATCGAACGATCCACCTCGTGGCCGGGGCTCGACGAGGCCGCGAAGCACGTCGACGCGGGCATCACGATGTTCACGGTCGGTGTGGGCGGGCCGGACTACGACCTGACCGCACTGACCGAGGCGATCGGGTGGCGGGACGAGAACTCGCCGCCGCCGCTCTCGGGCCTGGCCTGAACCTCCCTCCGCATCCAGCACGAACACCGCCGGGAGCCCCCGCTCGTACGATCGGGGGTGCATGCCCGCGACACCGACGCTTCCCCCGTGCACCGTCGACGACTGGGACGACGCTCGACGACGGCAGCGTCTGCGTGCCACCCGTACCGGGCAGAACTGGGTGCGGTTCGGGCGGCTGCGGCGCACGCTCGTGCGCCTCGCGCTGGCGCTGGTTCCGCTGGTCGCCCTCTACACCCAGTACTGGGAGTGGGATGTCGCGCCCATGCGGGCGCAACTCGCCGAGACCCGACCCGTGATCCACGACGTGTACGACTCGGCCACCGCCGCGAACCGTGACGTCGCGGTCGTCGACCTCGTCGGCCTCGGCAACCTCGACGCCACCCCCACCGCGGCGGCCCTGCCCGCCCTGCGCGACATCGGGCGCGTCTGGGCCGTCGAATACGACAACAGCGGTCTCGACACCGCGGTCGTCAGCCGTCTCGTCGCCGAACGCGCCGCGTTCGAAAACGTCGACGCGGTGGTGCTCGTCGGGCACAGCATGGGCGGGATCATCGCGCTCGAGGTGGCCCGGCACCTGTACCGCGACACCCCGCTCGAGGTCCTCGGTGTGATCCTCGACTGCACGCCCGTCGACCTGCACGCCGTCCGGCCCGACAGCCGCGACGCGGGCGAGGAACTACTGCGCTGGATCGGCTGGTTGCCCGGCGCCCGCGAGAGCCGGATCCTGCGTACCGTCGTCGAGATCGCCGCGCGGCAGGACCGATTCGTGGTGCCGTCACCGCGCACCTACCGGCGTATCGACACCGACGCGTTCACGGACGTCGTCGAGGAGGTGCTCCGCGACAAGATCCTCACCACCGACGCCGCCAGCAACGGACTCATCGAGTCCCAGTTCCGGGCGATCGTCGCGTCCGGTGCGATCGACGATCTGCAGACACTCGCCGCCGAACACGACGACAAGCTGCGACCCGCGGTCGTGTTCATCCGCCCGCGGAACGCGTTCGCCGACCCGGTGGTCGACGTCGACTACACCCAACGCGTCCTGATCGACCAGTCCGGGGGAGTCGGTGGCACCCTGCTCGTCGCGAAGCTCACCGGCATCGGACACGCGAACCCCATCCAGGCACCCGAGGCCTACAACACGGCGATCGACAGACGGATCGTCCCGTTCCTGGATCTGCGTCCCGGCGAGAACACCGACGACACCGGCAGCGACGACACCGGCGAGGGTGGGGTCGGGGAGCCGACACCGGCGTCCGGTGGGGGTTGAGCACCGAATCCTCATCCTCCGTTCACCGCCTCGTCGTCTCCGACTCGTTTACGGCTTCTACGGTCCGGCCGTCGAAGCCCATCGATGAGGAGACAATCCGTGGCCCGCAGAGAACTGCCCCTGTTCGTCGCACACGACGGCACGTCGTCGCGCGCGAACATCACCTGCAAGTACAAGTGCGGTGACGCCTGCTCGCATCGCGTCCCCAACACCTCCGGCGGCGAATACTTCGGCGACATCGTTCGGCACGCCATGTCGCGGCGCGGTGTGCTGCGCGGCGGCGCGATGGCAGTCCTCGCGGTCGGCGCCGGCGGTGTTCTCGCCGCGTGCTCCGACGATTCGGCCGCGGCCACCGGCGGTGGTGACGGCGCCGCGCAGGGAGCCGTCGACCTCGGACCGAGCGCACCCGGCACCGATTTCACGCCCGTCGCCCCCAACACCGACGATGCGGTGGTCGTTCCCGAAGGGTACGAGCAGGCCGTGGTGATCCGCTGGGGCGACGCGGTGCTGCCCGACGCACCGGACTTCGACCTCGACCGTCAGACCGCGGCCGCGCAGGAGAAGCAGTTCGGCTACAACAACGACTTCGCCGGGTTGCTTCCCGTCGACGGCGTGCCCGGCGCCTACCTGCTCGTCGTCAACCACGAGTACACGAGCGAACCGTTCATGTTCGCCGGATACGACCCGGACGATCCCACCGAGGAGCAGGTGCGCATCGGTATCGCGAACCACGGCCTGTCCGTCGTGGAGGTCCGGGGCGAGTCCGGATCCGGCCGGCTCACCCCGGTGTTCGGTGACCACAACCGTCGGATCACCGGTACGACGGAGTTCCTGCTGACCGGACCCGCCGCGGGCAGCGACCTGGTGAAGACCACCGCCGACCCCACCGGCACGAAGGTCGCGGGCACATTCAACAACTGTGCCGGCGGAGTCACCCCGTGGGGCACCGTGCTCTCGGGTGAGGAGAACTTCAACCAGTACTTCGCGAACGCCGAGTCCGTCACCGATCCGGTCGTCGCCGAACGGCTCGCCCGATACGGCATCGAAGGCGCCGAATCGGAACGCAAATGGGAGCGCTTCGATCCGCGTTTCGACATCGCCGCCGAACCCAACGAGGTCAACCGCTTCGGCTGGGTCGTCGAGCTCGACCCGTGGGATGCCACGTCCACCCCCGTCAAGCACACCGCACTGGGCCGCTTCAAGCACGAGGCCGCCACGATCCACATCACCGACGACGGCACCGTCGTCGCGTACAGCGGCGACGACGAACGATTCGACTACATGTACAAGTTCGTGTCGTCGCGGAAGATGCAGGACGGCAACTCACGCGCCGCGGTCCGCCACAACATGACCCTCCTCGACGCCGGCACCCTGTACGTCGCGAAGCTCACCGGCGACCACCCGGACGCCGTCGACGGCTCCGGAACCCTGCCGGAGGGCGGGCAGTTCATGGGCAGCGGCGAATGGATCCCGATCCTGCGCACCGACGAGGACGGCCGCGGTGAATCACTCGTCGAGGGCATGACCGCCGAGGAGGTCGCCGTGTTCACGCGCCTCGCCGGCGACGCGGTGGGCGCCACGAAGATGGACCGCCCCGAGGACTTCGAACCCAACCCCGTCACCGGCAAGGTGTACGTCGCGCTGACCAACAACACCAAGCGCGGCGTCGACGGCAATCCGCCGGCCGACGAAGCGAACCCGCGCGTGAACAACAAGAACGGTCAGGTCCTCGAGATCGACGACGACCACGCCGGAACGTCGTTCACCTGGAACCTGCTGCTCGTGTGCGGCGACCCGAACGAGGCCGACACCTACTTCGGCGGTTTCGACAAGTCGCAGGTCAGCCCCATCTCCTGCCCCGACAACCTGGCGTTCGACCCGCACGGGAACCTGTGGATCTCCACCGACGGCAACGCTCTGGGTTCCAACGACGGACTGTTCGCCGTCGTCCTCGACGGACCGCGCCGCGGCGAGACCAAGCAGTTCCTCACCGTGCCGGTCGGCGGTGAGACGTGCGGCCCCATCATCGAGGACGACCGCGTCGTCGTGTGCGTGCAGCATCCGGGAGAAACCGACGACGCGTCGTGGGACAGCCCCAGTTCCCACTGGCCCGACGGCGGGCGGACCCAGCCACGCCCCGCCGTCGTCGCCGCCTGGAAGTCCGGTGGCGGACGCATCGGCTTCTGACGCTCAGCCCAGCCAGTCCAGAACCGCTGCAGCCGTCCAGGACTGCTGCATACTGCCCAGCGGTTCACCCGTGAACGGCTCGTAGTACTCGGCGAACGATCCGTCCGCCGCCTGACGTAAACCCTCGGCCCGCAAGGCGTTCGCGCGCTCAGCCCAGCCCCGGCGCGCGAACGCCCACGAGAACAGCCACGTCATCACCGGCCACACCGGACCGCGCCAGTACTCACGCGGACGGAAATCGGCCGACACCGGCGACGTGGACGTGGGAAGCGCGTACCGCAGATCCGGGTGACCGCAGAACTTCGGTCCGTCGAAGGTGCGCAGCAACACCCGCTCCACCGGCCGATCCAGGCCACCGCACAGGAGCGGCGCGAACATCGCGAGGGTGTCGGTGGCCACCCACCGTCCGTCGCGCAGATCGAAATCCTTCGCCGCCCCCGACCGCGGATCGGTGGTGTCCACCACCCCGCGCCGGAACCGATCCGACCACTCGCGCAGGTCACGGATGTCCGCACGGGGCTTGGAACAGTCCTCACCGATGTCCGCGAGCACCTCGCACGACAGCGCGAACACCGCGCTGACGAACACGTCCTCCACCGCGAAACTCATCGCCGTCGCCAACTCGTCGTCGTCGTAGCGGACGCGCTTCATCTCCTCGAGCAGCCACAGGTAGCGGGCGTACTCACCGTCGCTGGGACGTTGTCCCGGGTCGGTGACGTGCACGAGATCCTCGCGTCGGTACGCCGGGACCGCATCCGCGATCACGTTCGCATACGCCGCATCCCACCGCGGCGAGTTGTCCATTCCCGATTCCCACCCGTGGTAGAGGGCGATGCGGCCGTTGCCGTCGAGATCTCGCGCCCTCGCCAGCCACCGGTGCCACCGCATCAGATCCGGCCAGCGCCGGTCGAGGAACGCGTCGGCGACCGCCCGGGTGCTGCGCCCGTGCCGGCGCGAGTGATCGAGGATGCGCTGCACCGCGATCGCGTGCACCGGCGGCTGCGTGATCCCGGACGTCTGTGCCGTCTCGGGGGCATTCGCGGCGAGGCGATTCACCTCCCACCGGGCGGGTCCGGGGAAGTAGCCGTCCACGCCGTTCGCGAACACGATGTGCGGGATCATCCCGTTTCGCCACTGCGCCGACAACAAGGTGTCGAGTTCGACGACCGCACGTTCGACGCTCAGCGGCGCCAACCCGACCGCCACGAACGCCGCGTCCCAGCTCCACATGTGCGGATACAGCTTCGGGGCGGCGCTCGTCATCACGCCCAGATCGTTGCCGCGCAGCAGATACGCGGCGCGCGCGGCGAGCTGGGTCGGGGTGAATCCACGGTCCTGCATCGTCCCATTCTCGACCCTCGCCGAAGATCCGTACGCCGATGCGGTGACCGTCACGTGAGGAACCGCACGTTCTCCCGTGCCGGACCGCAACTACTCTGCGAAACATGCACCTGCTCTTCACATACGGAACCCTGCGCGATCCCGCCGTCCAACAGGCCGTGTTCGGCCGGCTCGTCGACTGCGAGGACGACTCGCTGCCCGGATTCCGGGTGGAGGACGTCCTGATCACCGACCCCGACGTCCTGGCGGCCAGCGGACTGGACCGGCATCCGATGTTGCGGCGCGATCCCGGTGGTGCATCGGTGCACGGCGGACGCCTGCAACTGACCGACAGCGAGTTGGCCGCCGCCGACCGCTACGAGGTCGACGACTACGAGCGGGTGGAGGTGGTCCTCGCATCGGGGCACCGTGCCTGGGCGTATGCGTCGGCGCAGGAGGCCGCCGATCTGCGGGCCGCGTTCGCGGCCGAGAACAACGGTGCCTGAGCTCGACCCTCGACCTGCGCCATCACGTCGGGCAGTGGTCATCTGGGTCCGACCCGGCTCGTACACCATCCTCACGGACGCAACCCGAACACGTTCCGACACCGGTGCCACGCGAGGCCCCCGGCGGACGCGAATAGACTGGTCGGCATGGGCAGGCAACGGAGTGGCCGGGCCGCGTCGGTGCCGGACGGCACTGCGGGTCGCGGTCCGATCGAAGGTCGGTACGACATCGACACGGGAACATGTGAGCTGATCAAGGACCGGTACCGGCCCGACGGTTGGATCCTCGAGGTCAACGGCGTACCCAGCTCACACATCGATCTGGACGATCCGACGCTGCTCGAGTTCGAGTACATGCGGTGGATCGCGATGCTCGTCGGCGACCGCCACCCTCGCGACCAGCGGATCCGCGTCCTGCACCTCGGTGGTGGGGCATGCACGATGGCTCGGTGGTTCGCCGCGGTCTACCCCGATGCGCGGCAGGTCGTCGTGGAGATCGACGGTCGTCTCGCCGAACTCGTCCGCGACTGGTTCGATCTGCCTCGCGCTCCGCTGCTGCGCATCCGGGCGGGGGAGGCACGTGCGGTGCTCACAACCCTCACGGACGCCTCTCGGGACGTGATCGTCCGCGACGTGTTCGCGATCAACCGTACCCCCGTCGCACTGACCACCGAACAGTTCACCCGACACGCCCACCGGGTGCTGGCGCCGGGCGGCATCTACGTCGTCAACTGTGGCGACACCCGTGACCTGACCACCGCGAAGCGGGAGGCCGCGACCATCGGTTCGGTGTTCGCACACACCGCGATCATCGCCGACCCGGCGATGCTCAAGGGGCGCCGCTACGGCAACATCGTGATCGCCGGAAGCGATGCCCCGCTCGGCGATTCCGCGTCGTTGGTCCACGACCTGCTCGGCGGCGCGGTTCCCGCGCAGCTCCGACGCGACGCCCAGGTCACGGCGTTCGCGGGTGGCGCGAGGATCCTCGACGACGACGAGGTGCCGCACCGACCGGGAACAACGCCGTGTGCCGCGGTGTCGACCACGCCATGACTTCCGCGGGCTCCCCGGTCCTGCAGGTGTTCGAGCTCGGCTCGCCCTGGCAGACCATCGATCCGTTCCTGTTCGTCGCCCACCACGTCGACGACTACCCGGCCGGCAACGACGCCCTGGGCCCGGACGCACCGCTCGACGGCCGCCCCCTCGGCCAGGACTTCGGCAACCCCGCGGGCTGGAACATGTACCACGGCACGGTGGTTCCGGGTTTCCCCGGACACCCGCACCGCGGCTTCGAGACGGTGACCTTCGTGTGCTCCGGCTTCGTCGATCATTCCGACTCCGTGGGCGCCTCGGCGCGTTTCGGTGACGGCGACACCCAGTGGCTCACCGCCGGGCGTGGCATCGTGCACAGCGAGATGTTCCCGCTGCTGCACCGCGACCGGGAGAACCCGCTCGAGTTGTTCCAGATCTGGCTGAACCTGCCCGCCGAATCGAAGAGCGCCGACCCGCACTTCTCGATGCTGTGGGACGGCGACACCCCCACCGTCACGTTCGACGACGACGCCGGGCGCACCGCGTCCGTCCGCGTGCTCGCCGGAACGCTCGGCGGCGCGACCGCGCCTCCGCCACCACCGGATTCGTGGGCGTCGCGACCCGACACGGACGTCGCGATCTGGAACATCGACCTGTCGGCCGGTGTGCGATGGGAGATTCCGTCCGCCGCGGGCACCGACACGCAACGGGTGCTCTACGTGTACGACGGTGCGCCCGTGACCATCGGTGGTCGGCCGGTGACTGCCGGCCACGGTGCGGTCGTCGATGCGTCGATGCCGCTGCCCGTCACCGGTGGTGCCGACACCACCCGCATTCTTCTGCTGCAGGGCAGGCCGATCCGCGAACCCGTCGTGTCCTACGGTCCGTTCGTCCTCACCGACGAGGCGGGGGTGCGGCAGGCGTTCGCCGACTATCGTCGCACCGGGTTCGGCGGCTGGCCGTGGGACGACGACGGGCCCGTCCATTCCGTCGACGCCGGACGCTTCGCCCGGTACCCCGACGGGCACGTCGAAAAGCCTTGATGCGATCAGGAGTACGTCATGTGGTCGTCGAGCCGACCGAACCGCATCTCCGGTAGATCGAGCAGATAGTTCTGTCGCATCCGCCACGGACCACGCGACCCCTGCTTCGGCAGGATCGCCGCGGCGCGGGTCACGTAACCGGACGTCAACCCGAGCAGCGGTTTCGGTCGCGGATCGCGGTGGCGGTCCGGCGTGGCGATTCGGAAACCGTTCCGGCCCATGTGGTTCAGCAGACGACAGACGAACAGTGAGGCCAGGTCGGCGCGGAGGGTCCACGACGCGTTCGTGTAACCGAGGCACAACGCGAGATTCGGGACGCCGCCGAGCATCGTCCCCCGATAGATGTACGTGTCGGCGGGATCGACCCGCTCCCCGTCGACGGTCACCGTGATCCCGCCCGCCGGCAGCAACTTCAGTCCGGTCGCGGTGACGATGACGTCCGCTTCGAGTTCCGCGCCCGATGCGAGACGGATGCTCTTCTCCGTGACCGTGTCGATGCGGTCGGTGACCACCGTCGCGCGGCCCGAGTTCAACGTGCGGAACAGGTCGGCGTCGGGGACGAGACACAGTCGCTGATCCCACGGCCGGTACGTCGGGGTGAAATGCGGATCCACCAGGGACGGTTCGTGCAGGTTCCGGGTGGCCACCCACCGCAGGAACCGTGTCGCGACGAACGGCGCGTGCCGGCACAGTTGGTAGAAGCCGAGATTCGCGATGATGTTCTTGACCCGGACCAGCCGTTGCGCGACCGTGTCGGGCAGCGCCCTCCCGACCGACCGCGCGAACGGATCGTGTGCCGGCAGCGACATGATGTACGACGGGGAGCGCTGCAGCATCGTGACGTGCTCGGCCTTCTCGGCGAGCGCCGGAACGAGCGTGATCGCGGTGGCGCCGCTGCCGATCACCACGACCTTCCGGCCGTCGCAGTCGAGTTCCTCGGGCCAGAACTGGGGATGCACGACGGTCCCCGCGAAGTCGCCGAGCCCGGGAATGTCCGGCCGGTGACCGGATTCGTAATCGTAGTATCCACTGCACAGGTACAGGAACGAGCAGTTCGTCTCGACGCTCACCCCGTCGGCGACCGACCGTACCGTCCACCGCGCACTCGACGAATCCCAGGAGGCCTCCACCACCTCGTGCCCGAACCGGATCCGCCGGTCGATCCCGAACTCCGCGGCGGTGTCGCGCAGATACTGCAGGATGTCGCCGCCGTCGGCGATCGAGGTGTCACCGCGCCACGGTCGGAACGGGAACCCGAGTGTGAACATGTCGCTGTCCGACCGCACGCCCGGGTACCGGAACAGATCCCAGGTTCCGCCGATCGCGTCACGTGCCTCGAGGATCGCGTACGTCCGGTCGGGGCACCGCGTCTGCAGCCGGTATGCCGCGTCGATCCCCGACAGTCCGGCACCGACGATCAGCACGTCGACGTGTTCCACGGGCAACTCCTCTCGCGAGTCCGCTGCCTCCATTGTGGCCGTCGTGGCCGTTCCGCCTCCGGCGGATCGAGCGAATGTATCGTCCAGCCTCCTCATTCGATCGGGCGATACATTCGCCCACACTCGGGTGGGGGATAGGGTCGACGGCATGCGACCGACAGCTCTCGTCACCGGAGCGAGCCGCGGACTCGGCGCCGCGATCGCACGCGAACTCGCCCCCACACACGACCTGCTTCTCGGCGCGCGGCGACCCGAGTCGCTGACGTCGATCCTCGACGAACTACCCGGGGCGACGCCGTGGCCGGTGGATCTGCTCGACCACGACGCGCTCGCGCGCGCCGTCGACGCACTCCGAGAGCGGGGGATGGGCCGGTTGGACGTGCTCGTCCACAATGCCGGTGTCGCCGAACTCGGTACCGTCGCGGAGTCGGACGTCGACCAGTGGCGGCGCGCGATGGAGGCCAATGTGTTCTCGGTGGTCGCGGCGACGCGGCTGCTGCTGCCGATGTTGCGGGCCGCACGCGGACACGTCGTGCTGATCAACTCCGGCGCGGGTCTGCGCGCGAATCCGGGGTGGGGTTCGTACGCGGCGAGCAAGTTCGCGTTGCGTGCATTCGGGGACGCGCTTCGCCAGGAGGAGCCGGACCTGCGTGTGACGTCGGTGCATCCGGGTCGTATCGACACCGACATGCAGCGTGCGATCGTCGCGACCGAGGGCGCCGAGTACGACGCCACCCGCTTCCTGAGGGCGTCGACGGTGGCCCGGGCGGTGCGACAGGCCATCGAGACCCCGGCGGATGCACATCCCACCGAGATCGTGGTTCGACCTCGCGGCTGACGACTCCGGTCAGAACGGGATCGGGATGACGACCGGCGGACCTCCGGGAATCTCGATCCGAATCTGCGGTGGAGGTGCCGGCGCCGGTACGGGCGCGGGCGCAGGCGGTACCGGAGCCGGAACCGGTTCCGGCGGCGGTGCCGGTGCGGGCGGGGGTTCCGGGGCGGGCGGTGGCGGGGGCGGTGGCGGCTCGGGGTTCGGTGCCGGTGCCGGTGCCGGTGCGGGCGTGTTGTTCCGCCGTGCCGGTGCTGGTTCGGGCTCGGGTTGCGCCGCTTGTGTCGCGACCTGTTCGGGAGTCGGGGCCGGTTCGGGATCCGGGACGGGGGGAGCCAGCAACCCGGCACCGATCGGAACGGGCAGCAGGTTGCCGGTGGTGATGTCGACGACGGTCAGTTCACCCATCGGTTCGGGTGCGGGTTGCACCACGAACAGCCGTTCCGTGTCGAGGTCGGGCCATTCGGTGCCCTCGAACTCGGGGGACGCCGCGAGCACCGGCGTCGACAGCGGGTTACCGCGCGCGCACCGCACACGGGGGACACCGCGATCGTCGACGAGGACGACGGTGCCGGTCTCGAGTACGGCCTGTACCGGGCGTGCCGCACCGTCCTCGTAGTCGTAGCGGGTCACCCGGGTGTCGGCCCGGAGCAGGACCGGGGTGAGCGACCGCGTGTAGGCGGGAATGTCGTTGGTTCCGACGATCCCCATCCACGCGGCCGCCTTGGCCGGATCGTCCTCGAGGGTCGCGACGAGTTCGTTGCGGTCGCAGAGTTCACGGTCGAGGCTGCCCCCGTAGAGCGCCGTCCGGTTTCCGGACACGGCCGGCGTTCCGACGGCGCCGACAGGATCACCCGCATCGCCGACGGCGTCCGCGGGCGGTGCGGGGACCGCGACGGGTACCTGGGCCGGCAGCAACAGTCCGGTCCAGGGGTGGTCGCCCTGCGCGGTCGCGACGTCGAGGCGGACGGGTTCGGCGCTGCGAGCACCTCCCGACGTGCATGCCCCCGTCGCGAGCGCGACCAGCACGAGCACCGTTCCGAATCCGCGTCTTGCGGTGTCGGTGGCCACGCCCGCCATCGTATGGCGGAGTGCGCGTCGCGACAGGTTATTCGGATCGTTTGCGCCGATACAACGTCGACAGGAACCCGAGGATGAGCTTGTTGACCTCGTATCGGCGTTCCATCTGCACGAAATGCCCGGCTCCTTCGAGGAGGTGGACGCCTCGCAGGTCCGGAACCGACTGCCGCATCCGGTCGAGCGCGCCCGACCCCATCATGGCGACGACGGGGTCCTGTGCCCCCGCGATGAACAGCGTGGGTACCCCCAGCGAGACACCGTCGTAGTCGCGCGACGCGGACCAGTTGGCGTCGTACGCCCGGTACCACGACAGGCCGCCACCGAATCCGGTGCGGGCGAATTCGTCCGCGTAGTGCGCGTGTTCCGCCTCGGTGAGCCAACGCCACGGCAGGTCCGGGGCCTCGGGGAGGACGTCGAGGTAACCGTTGCCTTCCGAGGGGTGCGTCCAGATGTCCAGGTAGCGGTAGCCACCGGACAACGCGAAGAACAGTCTGCGCAGGAACTCGCCGGCCCGCGGATCGAGTTCCGCCTCGGCGACGCCGACTTCCTGGAAATAGTGCAGGTGCAGGAAGTGACGGCGCGCCATCGCCGCGAACGCCTCGCTGGGACGCACCGGGCTGCGGTCGGCGTTGTAGGGCACCGACAGCAGGACGACACCCGCGACCCGCTCGGGGTGCCGCAACGCGGTGGTCCACACGGCGGGCGCCCCGAAATCGTGTCCGACGAGGACCGCCTCGTCGATGTCCAGGGCATCGAGCAGGCCCACGAGTCGATCCGCGACCGCCACGTCGGTGTATTCCTCGACCGCGCGGGGGCGGTCGGTGTGACCGTAGCCCGGCATGTCGGGTGCGACCACCCGGTATCCACCGTCGACGAGCGGCGGGGTCTGGTGACGGTAGCTGTAGCCGAGCCCGGGGAAACCGTGGCAGCACACGACGGCAGGTCCCGATCCCGCATCGTGGATGTTCCACGTGAAACCGTCGACGTCGATGCGGCGCGTCTCCATCAGCCCGCCGGTACCGTCTGCATGTCCTCCTGGTTCCAGTACGCCTTCATGCCGGTGATCCGGGCGTCGTCGTCGAACGTCATCACGTCGATGACCTCCATGACGATGTCCTGCTCCCCGAGGTGCGTGACCAGCCGGAACAGGAAGGCGGCCGTGTTTCCGGCGATCTTCACGGTGATCACCTCACCCGTCTGGTCGAGCGACTCGAGCACCGAGTAGAACTCGCGGAGTTCCTCGTCGGTGGTGCGGACCGGTGTTCCCACGGGGTCCTCGACGGTCGCTCCCGGCGCATACAGCGCCAGGATCTCGTCGGTGGTTCCCTTCGCGACCGAACGTACGTAGTTCTCGACGGTGGAGCGGATCGAATCGGGTGCCGGTGCCATGTCGTCCCCTTCAGAACTGAAACAAGTTTCACCGGAGGGTAGCGCACGATCGGGGCCTGGGACAGTGCGGGAATCGGGGGCCTCGGGAGTGAGGTCGGGGGTCCGGTGTTCCGCCCCGACCTCGAGAATCCCACGGCGGAGGACATCGCGCCGACCCGCACCGGAGGATGAGAAGGGAAAGGGTGCCCGGAACGATTTCCGGGCACCCCTCGCCCACGTCACCGTGCTCGACGCGCAGCGTCGACCGGGATCACTTCACGATATTGATCATCTTTCCGGGCACCACGATCACCTTCCGGGGTGCCGCACCACCCAACAGATCGACGATCTTGTCGTCCGCCAACGCCACCGCTTCGATCGCATCGGGCTGCGCGTCGGCCGCGACGGTGATGCGGCTACGCACCTTGCCGTTGACCTGGATCGGGTATTCGACCGTGTCCTCCACCAGCCACTTCTCGTCGGCCGTCGGGAAGGGTCCGTGGGCCAGCGATCCGGTGTGCCCCAGGCGTGACCACAGTTCCTCCGCGAGATGCGGCGCGACCGGTGCGAGCATGAGCACCAGCGGCTCCACCGATTCGCGCGGCGCACCGGACGGGTACTGCTTCGTCAGATGGTTGGTGTACTCGATGAGCTTCGCGATCGCGGTGTTGTCACGCAGATGCGCATAGTCGTCGGACACGCCGGCGACGGCCTTCGCCAGCGCGCGGCGGGTGCCGTCCACCGGCTGCTCGTCGGTGACCCGTACGTCGCCCGACTCCTCGTCGACGACGAGACGCCACGCGCGCTGCAGGAAACGCTGGGCGCCGACGACATCCTTCGTCGCCCACGGACGCGACTGGTCCAGCGGACCCATCGACATCTCGTACACCCGCAGGGTGTCGGCGCCGTACTCGTCGCAGATCTCGTCGGGCGCAACGGAATTCTTGAGCGACTTGCCCATCTTCCCGTACTCGCGGTTCACCTGCTGCTCACCGTCGGGCCCGGTCCAGAAGAAGGCACCGTCGCGTTCGACGACCTCGTCGGCGGGCACGTACACGCCGCGCTCGTCGGTGTAGGCGTACGCCTGGATGTATCCCTGGTTGAACAAGCGGCGGTACGGCTCCGAGGAGGTGACGTAGCCGAGGTCGAACAGCACCTTGTGCCAGAACCGCGAGTAGAGCAGGTGCAGCACCGCGTGCTCGACACCACCGACGTACAGATCGACGCCGCCCGGATCGTTCGCACCGTGCAACTCCGGACGCGGACCCGTCCAGTACGCCTCGTTCTCCTTGGCGCAGAACTCCTCCGAGTTCGTCGGATCGATGTATCGCAGCTGGTACCACGAACTGCCCGCCCACTGCGGCATCACGTTCGTGTCGCGCGTGTAGTGCTGAAGGCCGTCACCGAGATCCAGTTCGACGTTCACCCAGTCCGTGGCCTTCGCGAGCGGCGGCGACGGCTGCGAATCGGCGTCGTCCGGATCGTACGACACCGGCGCGTAGTCCTCGACCTCCGGCAACTCCACCGGCAGCATCGACTCGGGCAGCGCGTGCGCTCCGCCGCGGGCGTCGTAGACGATCGGGAACGGCTCGCCCCAGTAGCGCTGCCGGGCGAACAACCAGTCGCGCAGCTTGTACTGCACGGTGCCCGAACCGGTTCCGTTCTTCTCCAACTCCGCGATGATCGTCTTCTTCGCGTCGTCGACGCTCAGCCCGTCCAGCAGACCGGAATTCACGAGTGCACCGTCACCGGTGTACGCCGCGGTGGTGACGTCGCCGCCGGCGATGACCTCCAGGATCGGCAGACCGAACGCGGTCGCGAACTCCCAGTCGCGCTGGTCGTGGGCGGGGACCGCCATGATCGCGCCGGTGCCGTAGCCGGTGAGCACGTAGTCGGCGATGAACACGGGCAGTTTCTCGCCGTTGACCGGATTCACGGCGTAGGCGCCGAGGAAGACACCGGTCTTCTCCTTCGATTCCTGCCGCTCGAGATCGGATTTCGCGGCGATCGCCGCGCGGTACGCGGCGACGGCCTCCGCGGGGGTGGAGGCACCCCCGGTCCAGCGCTCGTCCACGCCGTCCGGCCAGGCATCGCGGACGATCTCGTCGACGAGGGTGTGCTCGGGCGCGAGCGTGACGTAGGACGCGCCGAACAGGGTGTCGGGACGAGTGGTGAACACCTCGATCGGTTCGCCGGATCCGTCCACGGTGAACGTGACCTCGGCGCCGTGCGACCGCCCGATCCAGTTGCGCTGCATGGTCTTGACCTTGTCGGGCCAGTCCAGGTACTCGAGGTCGTCGATGAGCCGATCGGAGTACGCGGTGATCCGCATCATCCACTGGCGCAGGTTCTTCCGGAACACGGGGAAGTTGCCGCGCTCGGACCGTCCGTCGGCGGTGACCTCCTCGTTGGCGAGCACCGTACCCAGCCCGGGGCACCAGTTCACCAGCGAATCGGAGCGGTAGACGAGACGGTGCGCGTCGAGGACCGCGGCACGCTCGGCCGCGGTCAACTCGGACCAGCTGCGGCCGTCGTCGAGTGAGCGGGTGCCGTCGGCGAACTCGGCCTCGAGTTCGGAGATGCGGCGGGCGCGGCCGGCCTCGGCGTCGTACCAGGCGTTGTAGATCGTCAGGAAGATCCACTGCGTCCAGTGGTAGAAGTCGACGTCCGTGGTCGCGACGGAGCGACGGTCGTCGTGGCCGAGACCGAGACGGCCGAGCTGGCGCGTCATGTTCGCGATGTTCGCCTCGGTCGTGGTGCGCGGGTGCGTGCCCGTCTGCACCGCGTACTGCTCGGCGGGCAGACCGAAGGCGTCGTAGCCGAGGGTGTGCAGCACGTTGTGACCCAGCATGCGGTGGTAGCGGGCATACACGTCGGTCGCGATGTATCCGAGGGGATGGCCGACGTGCAGACCCGAACCCGAGGGGTAGGGGAACATGTCCTGCACGAACAATTTGTCGGCGGGGACGTCGCCCGCGAGATCGCCGACCGGGTTGGGCGCGCGGAACGTGCCCCGTTCACGCCACAGCTCCTGCCAGTGCTGCTCGATCCGCCCGGCGAGCCCGGCGGTGTACCGGTGCTGCGGGGCGGCGTCGGATGACGGTGTGGAAGTCTGATCGGGACGGGTCACTGTGATCGCTATCTACTCGGACGGCGTTTGTCGGCTCCAACCAGGGTAGAACGTGCCCCCACCCGGCGGGCCAGGCGGCCACGCCCGGGCGTATCCTGGCCGGGTGCTGATCGTCGCCTGCCTGCTCTTCGTTCTCGCCGTCGCCGTCGGCGCGGTCGGTGTCGCGGCGCTGACCGGCAAACTGTCGCGCAACCGCTGGGCGGGTGTCCGCACCGCCGATTCGCTGCGCGACGACGAGGCCTTCGCGCTGACCAACAAGGTCGCCGCCCCCAGCATGCTCGGCGCCGCCGTGCTGTTGGCCGTCGGCGGTGTGGCCTCCCTGACCCTGCCCGTGGTGGGCGGTGTCATCGCCGTGATCGTGACGGTCGTCGCCGCCGCGCTCACCGCCGGTGCCGGCGGGTCGATCGCCGCGCGCGTCGCCGCTGCCACGAAGCCCGCCGAATCCGAGGGATGCGGATCGTCGTGCGGCGCCTGCAGCCTGAAGGGCATGTGCGAACCGACCGCGTGAGCGGCCCTATTCTGTGGCGGTGACCACCCGCCGGACCATCGATCCCATCGGGGCCCTGTTCGGCCTCGGCATCCCCGTCCTGTGCGCCGTCGGCGTCGTGTGGCTGACATCGGCATGGACGCCCCGGCTGCCGTCGGAGATCGCGACGCACTGGAGCGGCACGGCCGCCGACTCGTTCGGCAGCCCGATGTCGACAGCGTGGACGATGGCGCTGTTGATCCTGCTGATCGGCGGCGGCTGCTGCGCGATCGCAGCGCTGGCGCAGGCACAGCTGATGATGCGCCGCTACATGCTGGTGATCGGGCTGACCGTCACGTTCTTGATGCTGGCCGTGCAGGTCGCGACACTCGCCTCGCAACTCGACGTCACCGACCCTGCCGACGTGCGGTTCCCGGCCTGGTCGCTGGGGGTCGGCACCGTCACCGGTGCGGTCGTGGGGTGGGTCGGAGCGCGGTTGCTGCGCGACGGGCGTCCCCGTACCCCGGCGACGCGGCGGCCCGATCCGTCGTTGCCGCGCGGCCCCGCGGAACTCCCCCTCGTCGAACAGGTCGGCACGGGCACCGGCACCACCGCGGTGGTGGCGCTCGTCGTGCTGGTTCCCGTGGTGCTGGTGTGCGGCGCCCTCGGCAGTGTGTGGCCGATCCTGGTGGCGGCGCCACTGCTGATCGTGGTGCTGGGGCTGCTCCGGTTCACCGTCACGGTGGACGAGACCGGCCTGTCGGTCCGCAATCTCGGTGCCGATGCCGTCTTCTACGGGATCGACGAGGTCGTCGGGGCGAAGGTGACCCGCACCCGCCCGTTCCAGGACTGGGGTGGCTGGGGCATGCGGGTCAAGGGCCGGGGTCGATACGGACTGGTCACGAACACCGGGCCCGCACTCGTCGTCACCACCGAGTCCGGTCAGGAGTTCACCGTGACCACGCGGCGGGCGCAGGAGATGGCCGGGGCCCTGAACACCCTCGCGGATCGCCGGGACCCCGACTGACCTACCCTCGACGTCCACGCTCGGTGTTCCGGCCGACGACCGGTCAGTTCCGTTCCACCTCGATCGGATGCGTCGCGAGCAACGCGAGCGGGAGCGGCTGTCGCCGCAGCACCCGGGCCCACAGATCGATTCCGGTGGGGGCGAGGACGTCCTGCGGTAGCGCCGAGACGACGATCCAGTCTTCGTTGCGCAGTTCACCGTCGAGTTGGCCGGCGCTCCACCCGGCGTATCCGGCGAAGACCCGCAGCCCGTCGACGTAGCGGGCGACCACGGCGGGATCGGTGTCGAGGTCGATCATGACGACACGACCGTCGACCCGCCGGATTCCGGATACGCCGTCGATTTTCGCGCCGACCCGCACGGTGCCGAGGCACAGCGCCGAATCCCGCTGTACCGGACCACCGACGAACAGCGCCGGCGGATCCGCGGCGAGCGGGGTCCAGTGCGGCAGCATCTGCGCCACCGGGGTGTCGCTGATGCGGTTCACGACGACCCCGAAGCTACCCGAGTCGTTGTGTTCGATCACGTAGACGACGGTCCGCCGGAAAGTCGGTTCGGCGAGGTCGGTCGCGGAGACGAGCAGGGAGCCCGGCCGGACCCTCGGGACGGACGGTGCGGTGCGGTCCTCGGGGTCGTCCTGGTGCTGCGCCACTCCGACATTCTCTCACCGTGCGGCCCGCTGCGCGGGGATGAAACCGGCAGATTCCGCGAGTACCGCGAGGTGATGCTCGAAGATGGCGGTCGGATCCGCGAACGTGTCGGTGCCGTACTGCCCGAACACCTCGAAGCTCACGGTTCCGAACAACCCGGCCCACACGAGTACCCCGCGCGCGAGCACCTCGTCGGGCAGGTCCACGGCCAGGTCACGCCGGATCCGCCGGAGATCCGCGGCGAGCGTGTCGGACACCGCGACGGTGTCCCGTGCGGTGAGCGCTCCGGCGGCGTGGGCGTCGGCGAGGATCCGGACCAGGTGCGTGACGACGCGTGTGCCCGGTTCGGTCGTGCGCTCGGCAGGCGCGTGGTAGCCGGGGACGGGGCTGCCGAACACCAGGGCGTATCGCGCCGGTTCGCGGAGCGCCCAGCCTCGGACGGCGCGACCGAGCTCCCGGAACCGCTCCGCCGGATCGTGCACGTCCACCAGGGCCTCGTCGACGGTGTTACCGAGGTCGTCGTAGGCGTCGATCACCAGGAGCGTGAGGAGTTCGTCGCGGCTCGCGACGTACCGGTACACCGCCGACGAGACGACACCCAGGTCGCGCGCGACCGCGCGCAGGGACAGCGCTGCCGCGCCCTCGGTCGCGAGGTGTTCGCGCCCGATGCGCAGGATGTCGTCCATCGTGCGGGCACGTGCCCGGGCCCGGGGTGTCGTCATGGGATCACCCTCCCGCGAACCGGGAGCGCTGTCAACAAATGTGAGCACTGCTCTTGACAAGCGGACGTTGCGGGTGGAGCCTGGAACCAGAAACAGAGAGCAGTGCTCACATTTTCGGGAAGGGACCCGCCGTGCAGGAACTCCATGTCGTCGCCGGAGCAGGACCCGTCGGCCACACCGTCGCTGCGCAACTCGCCGAGCAGGGCCACCGCGTCCGGGTCCTCACCCGGTCGGGCAGCGGCCCCGACCATCCGAACGTCGAGCGTCTCCGCGTCGACGTCAACGACCGCGACGCGCTCGCCAGCGCCGTGCGCGACGGAACCGGCACCGCCGTCGCCGTGTACATGTGCATCCACGGCTCGGCCTACCGCGCCGACGTGTGGGAACGCGAACTCCCCGGCGCCGAGACCACCGTCCTCGACGCGGCCGGCGCGGTCGGGGCCGCCGTCGTCTTTCCGGAGAGCCTCTACTCGTACCGCGACACCGACCGGCCGATGACCGAGGACTCCCCGCGCGACGCGAGCGGCGGAAAACGCGGCGTGCGTACACGTCTGCTCGCCGCCCGCGCCGCGCACGCCACCCCGACCGTCAGCGTCGTCGCCTCCGACTTCTTCGGCCCGCACGTCCGCACCGCCCATGCCGGCGAACGCATGGTGCCCGTCGTCCTCGCCGGCCGTACCGTGCGGGTGCTCGGATCACCCGACGTCCCGCACTCGTTCACCTACGTACCGGACCTCGCGGCGGCGATGATCGCCGCGGTCGGCCGACCCGACCTGTGGAACCGGGTCCTGCACGCACCGACCGCACCCGCACTCACCCAACGGGAACTGGCCGGTGCATACGCCACCGCCGCGGGACTGCCGTCACCGTCGGTCGGGGCGATCCCGTCGTGGATGGTGCGCGCGGGCAGCGGCGTCTCCCGCGACATGCGCGAACTCGCCGAGATGCTCTACCAGTTCACCGACCCGTTCGTCATGGACTCGACGGCCACCGAGAAGACCCTCGGATCGTCGCCGACGCCGTTGCCGGAGGCCGCCGCCGCCACGGTCCGCTGGTGGCAGAACCGCTGACACCAGCCGAAACCCGATGTGTCCGGAACATCGACACCCGAACACATAGGCTCGACCATCGTGAGAGAGTCGAAGCGTCAAGCGTGGTCGTCGACGGTCGCGGCGCTGCGGCACTCGCCGGGACTCGCGCGGTTGACGGTCGTGCGGTTCGCAGGCCAGTTCGGAGACGGACTGTTCCAGGCCGCGCTCGGCGGCGCCATCCTCTTCAACCCCGAACGCCACACCGATCCGCTGGCGATCGCCGCCGGGTTCGCGGTGCTGCTGCTGCCGTACTCGGTGATCGGGCCGTTCGCCGGGGCACTGTTGGACCGCTGGGACAGGCGCCTCGTCCTGGTGTGGGCGAACATGTTGCGCGGACTCCTCATCGTCGCCGCCGCGGCGGTACTCGTCACCGGCGGGGGACAGACACCGCTGATGCTGCTGGCACTCGCCGCGGTCGGGGTGAGCCGGTTCGTCCTCGCCGGGGTGTCGGCGTCGCTACCGCACGTGGTCGCCCAATCGTGGCTCGTACCGGTCAATTCGGTGCTCGCGACCGTCGGTGCGGCCGTCGCCGGAGCCGGTGCGGCCGTCGCCGTCGCCACGATCGGGTTCGTCGGAGCCGGCGACCTCGGATCCGGCACGGCCGTCGCTCTGGGCGTGTGCGGATCGGTGGTGGGGGCCGTCGCCGCGGGTGGCTTCACGTCGCGGGCGCTGGGACCGGAAGGCGCGCGCCCACGCGCAGTGGTACGGACCGTCCTGGCCGGGCTGCGCACCGGCGCTGTCGCGGTGTGGCAGGCACCCGGGGTGACCGCCGCGATGGTCGGGATCGGTACGCACCGCGTCGTCTTCGGCATCGACACCCTCATCATGGTGCTGGTGCTGCGCGGCGATCCGGAGACCGAGTCGGTGTCGTCGGGACTCGCCGGATTCGGTGTCGCGGTCGCCGCGACCGCGGCGGGAATGCTGCTCGCCGCGATCGTCGCACCGATCCTGATCCCGCGTCTGGGGCGGCCGCGCACCGTGACCGTCGGACTGATCGTCGCCGCGATCGTGCAGGCCGCGTTGGTCACGTCGGTGCAGAGTGGACCGCTGCTCGCCGCCGCATTCCTGCTGGGACTCGCCGGGCAGACCATCAAACTCACCGGTGACGCCGCGATGCAGATCGACGTCGACGACGCGCGGCGCGGTCGCGTGTTCGCACTGCAGGATGCCGTGTTCAACACGGCGTTCCTCGCCGCGATCGCCGCGGCCGCCACCGTCATCGCCCCCGACGGGCATTCGCCGGGTCTCGCCGTCGCCGGGGTCGTGGTGTACGTGCTCGGACTCGTCGGCGTGGTGGCCGTCCGGCGGTTCCGGATGCGCGACGCCGGTTGAGGACGGCCGCCTACCCGCCTCGCCTGGCCGAGACCCGGTGGATGTGCACCTCGGTGGCCTTGACCACGAACCACACCTCCGCACCCGGTTCCAGTCGCAGATCCGCGGCCGCGGCCGTCGTGATCTCGGCCGCGACACCCGAGCCGGATCGGACGAGAACGGTGGCACCGCGGGCCTCGAGTTCGGCGACCGTCACGCGGAGAACGTTGCGGGGGCTGCCGTGCGGGGCGTCGGAGTAGACGGCGACGGCGGACGGCGGGAACACCGCCGCACCCGCCGCACCGGGTTCGCAGTCGGCGTCGCACACCCCGTGCACGACACCGACCTCCGTGTCGACACCCGCATCGACGAGAGCACCGGCGAGCAGGTTCGTTCCGGCGATCCGCGCCGAGAACGCGCTGCGCGGACGGGTCAGGACGTCGTGGACGGAACCGTCCTCGACGATGCGACCGTCGCCGACGACCACCGCGCGATCGGCGAGCGCGAGCACATCGAGCGGATCGTGGGTGACCATCAGCGCCGTGCGACCGGATTCACGCAGAACCGTTCGGAGCAGCGACCGGACCGCGGGGGCGGTGGACACGTCGAGCGCCGCCATCGGCTCGTCGAGCAACAACAACTCGGGGTCCGCGGCGAGGGCCCGGGCGATGGCGATCCGCTGCGCCTGCCCACCGGACAGCTGGTAGGGACGGCGATCGGCGAGGGAAACGGCGTCGACGGCCGCGAGCCAGGTCTCGGCCCGCTCCCGGGCCGCGCGGCGGCGCAGGCCCGCGCTGCGCGGCGCGAACGCCACGTTGTCGAGCGCAGTCATGTGCGGGAACAACAGGGCCTGCTGAGCCAGCAGTGCCACCGACCGTCGATGCGGTGGGACGTGCGTCGAGGTTCCGGTGTCCGTCAGGGTGCGACCGCCCAGTTCGACGAGCCCGTGATCGGGTCGGATCAGTCCGGCGACGATCCCCAGCAGAGTCGACTTTCCGGCACCGTTCGGTCCGAGGACCGCGACGACACTGCCCGACTCGACGTCGAGATCGAGGTCGACGCCACGCACGTCGACGGTGGCGTGCACGTGCAACCGGCTCATGTCGCCTCCGGCCGTCGACGGACGTGCACGGCCACGACGATCACGAGCGCAACCACGATCAGCAGCAGCGACAGCGCGACGGCGGCGTCGGGATCGGTCTCGCGCCGCAGGTAGATCTCGAGCGGCAACGTGCGGGTCACTCCTTGGAGACTGCCGGCGAAGGTGAGGGTGGCACCGAATTCGCCGAGTGCACGCGCGAACGCGAGGACGGCACCGGAAGCGAGACCGGGCACGACCATGGGCAGGGTGACGCGACGGAACACGGTGGTGGGCCGGGCACCGAGGGTCGCGGCGACGTCGTCGTAGCGGTGCCCGGCGGTGCGCAGTGCCCCTTCGAGGCTCATCACGAGGAAGGGGAGGGCCACGAACGTCTGCGCGAGGACGACAGCGGACGTCGAGAACGCGATGCCGACGCCGAGTACCTCGAGGTGTTCACCGATCAAACCGCGGCGACCGAAGGTGTAGAGCAGGGCGATACCTCCGACGACCGGGGGCAGCACGAGCGGCAGAAGCACGACGGCGCGCAGCACCGACAACCCGCGGAAGTTGCTGCGCGCCAGCACGAGCGCCATCGGTACGCCGAGTACGAGGCACAGGACCGTGCTGGTGAGCGCGGTGCGCACACTGAGCACCAACGCCTGCACCGATTCCTCGGAGGTGATCAACGCGGGATAGTTCGCCCAGTCGACGCGCAGGAGCATCGCGAGCAGTGGGACGGCCACGAACAGCAGTCCCACCGCCGCGGGGACGTACATCCACGCGGGAACACCGGTGGACGTACGCCCCGATCCGGCCCTTCGGGGTCGAGCCTCGATCACGGTGCGCCGAAGCCCGCTTCGCCGAGGATGGCGGTGCCTTCCGGACCGGTGACGAAATCGACGAAGTCACCGGCGAGTTCGGGGTTCGCGGAGTCGGCGGTGACGGCGATCGGGTAGGTGTTGACGGCGCCCGAGGTTTCGGGGAACGGCACGGCGGTCACTGCGTCTCCGGCGTCGGTCGCGTCGGTGACGTACACCAGGCCGGCGTCGGCCTGACCGGAGGTGACCTTTCCGAGCACATCGGTCACCGACGATTCCTCCGACACGGGGGTGAGGTGCACTCCGGTGGATTCCTCGACCTTCTTCGTGGCGGATCCGCACGGAACCTGCGGGGCGCACACGACGAGTTGGAGATCGGGCCGGGCGAGGTCGGCGAAGGAGCTGATTCCCACCGGGTTTCCGGGTTCGGTGACGATGGTGAGCACGTTGGTCGCGAAGTCGACGGGTGTCCCGTCGACGACTCCGGACTCGACGCCACGGTCCATGGTGCTCGTGTTGGCGGATGCGAACACGTCTGCGGGGGCTCCCTGTTCGAGTTGCGCGACGAGGTCGGACGATCCGGCGAACGAGAACGTGACGGTGGTACCGGGGTGCTGCTGCTCGAAGAGCTCCCCGATCTCGGTGAACGTCGCCTTCAGGGATGCCGCGGCGAAGACCGTGAGGTCGGTGGTCCGGTCGGCGCCGGTCGCCGTCTCGGTGTCGCTGTCGCTGCTGCACGCGACGAGTGTGAATGCTGTTGCGAGAGAGACGGCAACCAGTGCCGGTGTACGGAGTTTCACGCGCGCTCCCCGGGGGTTTCGATGATGACGGTGGTGGACTTGACGACGGCGACTCCCACGCTGCCCGGTTCGAGACCGAGTTCGCGGACGGCCTCGGTGCTCATGAGGGAGACGATCCGGTGGGGTCCGCACTGCATCTCGACCTGGGACATGACGGTGTCGGACAACACGCGGGTGACGAGACCGACGAGGCGGTTCCGGGCGGAACTACCGACCCCGAGCAGGTCGGGTGCGTCGTCGGCCTGGGTGCGGGCGAAGTCGGCGAGGTCGCGTCCCGCGATCACCTTGCGGCCGGATTCGTCCTTGTGCGCGTCGAGTTGCCCTTGATCGATCCATCGACGCACGGTGTCGTCGCTGACGCCCATCAGCACAGCCGCATCGCGTATCCGCACATTCGTCATGATCGAGACATTACTTCCGCACCTTCGGAGACACAACGGAACGTAGTCGCGGCAACACGAACGCCGACGCGCCCCGTTCCGGCACCGCGTGGTGGTGGAGGGTGCCGGAAGGGGCGCGTCGACCCGCGCCGAGTGGAGGGCTCAGCCCATCACACACCCGGACGGCGGTTCGTCACCCAGCGTGCTCATCAGGTACGGGACGACCTTGTCGTCGCCGAAGGCGTCGATGAGCAGCGGACCGAAATGCCCGGGAAGTGTCGCGCCGGGCAGAATCGGCGGCAGGGTGTTGGTCTCGAAGGTCACGTCCGCACCGCGGCCGCACCAGTCCTGCGCGAGTTGCGCCGCCTGACCGTAGGGGACGGTGTCGTCGTTGACCCCGCTGGTGATGAGCACGGGAGCCGCGGGGGCCACGGTTCCGATCCGCTGATCGTCGAGAACCGGCTGGGCTTCGGGAATCTCGTTGAGCCACGCACCGAGGGGCCGACCGTCGACGGTCATCTCGCGGGTGTCCACGAAGGGATGCTTCAGGATGATGTCACCGATGCAGGCCGTGCGGGCCGCACCGAGCAGCGCCTGCCCCCGCTCGTTGATCGCCGCGTCCACGTACGGCTGCAGGTTCGGGTGACGATCGAGGATGCCGTTGACTGCGAAACCGATCACACCACCGATGAGCGCTCCGTCGACCTGGTCGAGGGTCGCGCGGATGTCGGCGACCGGTGCACCCGCCCACACACCCTTCAGGTTCACGTCCGGCGCGTAGGCGGCCTGAAGTTCCGCGGCGGCGGCGGTCGCGCCCCCTCCCTGCGAGTATCCCCACAGCAGCACGGGTGCGTCGGAATCACCGCCGGACAGCGCATTCGCCGCTCTGGCGGCGTCGAGCACGGCGTGCCCGGTCTCGACGCGATTGACGTAGGTGTGGATGCCCGGGGTGCCGAGCCCGACGTAGTCGGTGACGAACACCCGGGCTCCGAGAGACGTCCACACGGCCGCGGACAGGGCTTCCTGGTTCGCGGAGAACGTCGGCTCCCCGTTCAGGTCGGCGTAGAGCCCGTGCGGCATCGCCAGCGAGATGGCGCATCGGTCGCCCTGCCCCGTGGTGCCGGGGGCGATCACGACCGTGGGACGCTCACCGGGCCCGTTCCACGGCCCCTCGGAATCCATGAAAATCCCGGTCACCGCGGCGGTGCTGCCGTCCTCCTTCGTCGACGTGAACATCACGCGTTGCGAGTCCACCGGCCACGTTCCGTCCGATGTCGGTGCCGTCGCGAGAACGTCGACGGGTTCGGTCCGCACCACCGTGCCCGGTCGACCGGGAAGGTCGGCCGGCGGCAGGTAGAACGGGGTCGGCGGAGCCTCGTCCGGGGGTGTGGCAGCGGCGAGCCCCGAGGCGGTCACGCCGATTCCGACGGCGCTCCACACCACGAGCAGCGTGCGCAGCAGCCGGTGGCGACGCGGTCGCATTCTCGCGAAGCGGTTGGGTGAGGTGGACATCCCGGACTCCTCCGGTCGGTGCACGTGTCGTGCAGAGGTGATGGTCGTTTCGGGTCGCGGTCAGATGATCGAGCCGACATCCCGTCGTACGAGGTTGTCGAGGGCGCGCTCGGCGACCGCCGCGATCGTCATCGACGGGTTGCATGCCGCTGTGTTGCCGGGCATGAGGGCACCGTCGAGGACGTAGAGCCCGCGCTGGCCGAGCACACGCCCGTCGATGTCGCACACCACGCCCATGTTCGCGCCGCCGAGCGGATGCCAGGTGGACGGCATCACCGCGTTGGTGTCGGTGACCACCGCGGTCGGTCCTGCGATCGCGCGAACCGTGGGATCGATGTGGCCCCATTGGATTCCGCCGTCCCCGTCGTGCGGCCACGACAGCACACCCTGGTCCCGGCCCGCGTCGTAGCGGATCGTGCCGCGTCCGTCGCTGACGCCGTACCCGACGAGCACGGTGCTGTGCAGATCCATCGACAGCGAGGGGATCGATGCCTGGATCACCGTGTGCGCGTGCTCCGGGTCGGACCAGTTGAGGCTGCCGTACACGACGGGGCCGCCCTGCTCGATCCCGAAGTCGCAGGTGGGATCGGTCCACAGGTAGATGCGATCGGCGTTCGTGCCCCATCCGTCGCCGAGTCCATCGGGCAGATCGGGGATCGCACCGAGCGCCCCGGCGCGCACCAGCAACCGGGTGGTGTTGACGCTGCCGGCCGCCATGATCAGCGTTCCCGCGGTGAGCACGAGGTTCTCGAGAACCGTTCCGGTGGTGTCGGTCCGGTCGACCCGAACGACCCAGCGGCCATCGGCGGCACGCTCGATCGAGGTGACCTCGTGGCAGGTACGCACGTCGACCCGTCCGGTCGATTCCGCCTGAGCGAGATAGGTGACGTCGACGGAGTTCTTCCCACCGTTGTCGACGCCCAGTGCACCGTCGCCGTTGGTGTAGGACGGTGTCATCTCACCGCGCAGCTCGGCGAGGGCGTAGTCCCAGTCGATGGGCATGGGGATCTTCTGCAACGGGAGTCCCTGCTCGGTGACCCGCTTCGCGAAGATCCGGGCCGCCTCGTAGGTCGGCGACTCGATGAGCTCGTCGGGTGCGGTCGCGAGACCCAGCATCTTCGCCACCCGGGGGTAGTAGATGCCGTCCATCTGCGCCCAGTCGAATCCGCCGGGGAACCAGCGCGCGAAGAGTTCCTCCGTCGGCTGCAGCGACATGCCCTGGTAGATGAGCGATCCCCCGCCGACACCGGTGGCGCACAGCGCGGTCATGTTGTCGCCGGCAACGGCTTCGAGCAGGCCGGTGTACGGCTCGAACGCGACTGGCCTACCGAACAGTTCGGGGTTCGACTTGTGCCACAACACCCGCTTGTCGGGGGCGGATGCGCTCGGGAAGGTCGTCGAGTTCGGGCCCGCCGGCCAGCGGACACCGCGTTCGAGCACCACCACGGGGACCCCGGCCTGCGCGAGCCGCAAAGCACTGACGCCGCCGCCGAATCCGGATCCGATGACGACGACGCGGTGCTCCTCGTGCGTGAGCGGAACACGCTGCGCGCGAGCACCGATCGGGCGCGCTCCCGCAGTGTGCGGCAGTGAGACCGCCAGCCCTGCTGCCACCGCGGCACCCATGAACGCGCGGCGACCGAACGCGCGTCGGTTGTCGGTCACTCGGCCTTCTTCCCGCTGCACGCCGGTGCAGCATCCCGGTTTCGGTGTCAGGAGCGGGGGAGGGCGTCGGTGATGCGATTCGACCCCCCGGTGATACGAGAAAACTAGACACATTCGCCAAGAGTGTCAAGGTGCGGGGAGTGGTCGAGGTCGCGACAGAGCTACCGGAGGGAGATGGTCACACCGACAGCGCCGGAGTGAGCCAGCGCTCGAGGAAGGCACGGAGCACATCGTCGGGACGCGCGACCGGGTCGTCGAGACACACCACCGCCCACCCCAGGTGCACCGCGATCTCGGCGATCTCCTCGAGGCGACCCTCCACCTCGGGAAAACGTTCCTGCATCGGCACCAGAAAACCGGCCGACACCTCGACGGCACGATCGGCCGCCCCGGGATCGAAGAGGGGATTACCGGCCTGCGATCGCAACAACGCACCGAGAATCGCGTCGGTGCGGAACGCCCGTCGACATTCGACGATCAGATCGACGACGAACGCGACCGGTGATTCCGCCGTCGCCAACAGATCGGGAAAACCCGCGACCAGCGAACCCATATGCTCCGCGAGCGCCCGGGACACCATCTCCTCGCGCGTTCCGAAGTTCGAGTACACCGTCTGCCGCGACACACCCGCACGATCCGCGACGGCCGCGATCGTCACGGCGTCGAACCCCCTCGTGCCGATCAGTTCCCGGGTGGCCTCGGTGATCTTCGTGTGCGAGCGCATGTACCGCATTGTCCCGCGTCACCGCGGGCGACCGGGCGACCACTCCCGGATCCGGCTCGCGGACGGTGCGGCGTCAGTACACGTCGCGGACGTACCGGCGATCCGCGACCAGTGCGTCCACGTACGCGGCGGCACCGTCCGCGTCGAGACGTCCGTGCGCCTGAACCACGTCCCGCAGTGTCGCGTCGACGTCCTTCGCCATCCTGCTCGCGTCACCGCACACGTAGAAGTGCGCGCCGTCCTCGAGCCACCGCCACAGCTGCGCACCGTGCTCACGCATGCGGTCCTGGACGTAGATCTTCTGGCGTTGGTCCCGCGAGAACGCCAGGTCGAGGTTGGTCAGGAACCCGTCGGCGTGCATCCCCTCCACTTCGTCGCGATACAGGAAGTCGGTCGCAGACCGCTGATCGCCGAAGAACAACCAGTTGCGCCCCGTGTGTCCCGACTCGCGCCGGTCGTGCAGGAACGCGCGGAACGGCGCGATACCCGTCCCCGGCCCCACCATGATCATCGGCGTGTCGGCGGTCGACGGCGGACGGAAATGCGCACTGCGCTGCACGAAGATCGGGATGTCGACGCCCTTGCTGTGATCGGCGAGAAAACTCGAACACACTCCCGCACGGTCACGGCCGTCGTTGCTGTACCGGACCACGGAGACGGTCAGTTGCACCTCGCGGGGATTCGTCTTCGGGCTCGACGAGATCGAGTACATGCGCGGTTGGAGCCGCTCGAGGATCGGCAGCCACTCGTCCAGCGGAGCCTTGAACGGGTACTCCGCGATCACGTCCATCGCCTGCTTGCCCCACAGCCAACGCTGGAGCTCGATCTTGTTGCCCGGGCGCAGCAGCTTCGCGAGTTCGGAACTGTCGGTCTGCTGCTGCACGAACCGGAGCAGGTCCGGGGTGACACGGGTGACATCCAGGTGACGGGTCGCCGCCTCCCGCAACGGAATCGTGGGATTCCCCGGCAGTTCCACGGGTGCCTCCGCATCGAGCGCGGTCACCTGCAGCCATTCGTCGACGACATCCGGACCGTTCGTCGGCAGCACCCCGAGTGCATCCCCGGCGCTGTACTCGAACTCCGGATCGAACAGTTCGAAGCCGAAGCGCCGCACATCCTTCGACGAACCCGCGCCGCTGAGCGGCTCGTTGTGCGTCAGCCGTGTCACCAGTGGGGACTTCCGCGAGAAGCGCGGCCCCGCGGGCGCCGGCGGCGGAGGCGACGTCGGCGCGGTGTCCGACGCCACGAGCGGCACGACCGCGGCGAGCCACTCCTGCGCGGCATCCTCGAAGTCCGGCTCGCAGTCCACCCGCGGCGCCATCCGTGTCGCGCCGAGTTCGGCGAGCCGCTCGTCGAGTCTGCGACCGTGCCCGCAGAAATCGTCGTAGCTCGAATCCCCGAACGCCAGAACCGAATATCGGGTTCCGGACAACGACGGTGCGTCGGGGCCGGTCAGGGCCTTCCAGAATCTGCCGCCGTTGTCGGGGGCGTCACCATCGCCGAACGTGCTGGTCACCACGAGGAGATCGGCCGTGTCGGTGAGGTCGGTGACGGCGAGGTCGTCCATCGGTACCGAACGTACGGCGCGACCCCCCGCCCGAAGGCGCTCCGCGACCGTCCCGGCGAACTCCTCGGCGTTCCCGGTCTGCGACGCCCAGGCGAGCACCACGGGCGCACCCGCGGGTTCGTCCTCCGGATCCGTTCCGGAAGAAGGTGATCCGTCTCCGCGCGAGAAGACACCCGCGAGAAGCCCGTCCACCCACACGCGGGTCGCGGCGGGCATCGGCGCGGACGTGGGCAGCACCGGCACGGTCGTGATCTCGCCGGTGCGCAGACCCGCGAGCACACCGGCGAGGTAGGTGCGGGCCGTGTCGTCGAGCACCGGTGCCGCCACGTCACCGAGTCCGATCTCCTCGGCGAGCCGCGCGAGAACGCCGTCGCCGTCACCGGATACGGGCGTGTCGACCCTCGCCAACGCGACCGCACACACCTTGAACTCCGGCTGATGCGAGACCGGGTCGGTGGCGTCGTTGGTGACCGCGTTGACGGCGAGATCCGCGCCGTAGGCATCGTTCCAGTGGAAGGGCGCGAAGCAGTTCCCCTCCGAGACCCGGTCGGTGATGACGGCGGGCAGCACCGCACGGCCACGCCGCGAGACGATCTCGACGTGGTCGCCGTCCCGAACCGACAACCGGTCCGCATCGACGGGGTGGATCTCCACGAACGGCCCCGGCTCGAGCTTGTTCAGTTTCGCGACCTTGCCGGTCTTGGTGAGGGTGTGCCACTGGTGCTGCACCCGCCCCGTGTTGAGCACCATCGGGAAGTCGTCGTCGGGTAGTTCCGCGGGCGGAACATGCGGCCGGGCCAGGAACTTCGCCTTCCCGCTCGGTGTGGCGAAGCGCAGCCTCGGTACGGTTCCGTCGGTGTGTTCCAGCTTCGGCTGCGACACTCCGTCGTTGAGATACCGCACCGGATTGCGGTCGGCGCCGCCGGGCGGGCACGGCCACTGCACGGGTCCGCGCCGGAGACGGTCGTAGGTGATTCCGCGCAGGTCGTATCCCGTCGACGGATTCGCGAACCCGGTGATCTCGTCGAAGATCTCCTCGGCACTCGAGTACGCGAACGCTTCACCGAAGCCCATCTCCTCGGCCACCCGCGTGATGATCCGCCAGTCGGGCAGGGCGTCACCGACCGGGTCGACCGCCTGCCGGATCAGGTTGAGGGTGCGGTCGGATCCGATGGTGACGTAGTCGGATTCGGACCACAACGCGGCCGGCAACTGGATGTCGGCGTATTCCCCGGTCTCGGTTCCGGCGTAGGCGTCCTGCACGACGACGAGTTCGGCCTTCTCGAGTGCCTCGAGAACGGTTCCGCGGTTCGCGACCGTCGCGACCGGATTGGTACAGATGATCCAGCAGGCCTTGATCTCCCCGGCCGCCATCCGCTCGAACATGTCGATGGTTCCGGTGCCCACCTCGATCCGGAGGGTGCCGGGCTCGAGGCCCCACTGCTGCTCCACGAACGCGCGATCCGCATCGGACAGGACGGAGCGCTGACCGGGCAGTCCCGGCCCCATGTAGCCCATCTCCCGGCCACCCATCGCATTGGGCTGGCCGGTCAGCGAGAACGGGCCGCTGCCCGTGCGGCAGATCGTGCCGGTCGCCAGATGCAGGTTGCAGATCGCATTGGTGTTCCACGTGCCGTGGGTGCTCTGGTTCAACCCCATCGTCCAGCACGTCATCCAGTCGCCGGCCTCACCGATCCAGCGGGCGGCCGTCCGGATGTCGTCCTCGGGGATCCCCGTGATCGCGGCGACCGCGCCGGGGGTGTACTCGGCGAGGAACTCCTCCATCGCCTCCCACCCCTCGGTGTGTTCGTCCACGAACTCCCGATCGACGTGCCCGTTCTCGACGAGCAGGTGCAGCAGGCCGTTCAGGAGGGCCAGATCGGTGCCCGGTTCGATCCGCAGATACAGATCGGCCTTGTCGGCGGTCGCGGTACGACGCGGATCCACGACGATCAGCTTGGCGCCGGCCTTGACGCGGTCCATCATCCGCAGGAACAGGATCGGGTGGCAATCGGCCATGTTCGAGCCGATGACGAAGAACACGTCGGCGTGGTCGAAGTCCTCGTACGACCCAGGGGGTGCATCCGAACCCAGCGACAGTTTGTATCCGGTGCCGGCACCGGCCATGCACAGTCGCGAGTTCGATTCGATGCCGTTGGTGCCGAGATATCCCTTCGTCAGCTTGTTCGCCAGGTACTGCGACTCGAGCGACATCTGACCCGACACGTACACGGCGACGGCGTCGGGTCCGTGTTCGTCGATGATCGACCGCATCCTGCGGGCGGTCTCGGCGATCGCATCGTCGACGGGAACCGGCATCGGGGTGGCACCGCGCGCACTGCGCACGAGGGCACCGGTGAGTCGGCCGCCACCGGCCAGCATCTCCGCGCTCGTCGCACCCTTGGTGCACAACCGGCCCCGGTTCGTGGGGTGATCCTTGTCGCCGTACGCCTTGACGACCCGCCGCGCGCCCGTCTCCGGGTCGACTGCGACGTCGAGAATCATGCCGCAACCCACACCGCAGTACGAGCAGGCGGTCTTCACCGACGTGATCGCATCCTGCATGTCCCGCTCCTGATCGGCACCGTCTCGAAAGGCCGGTGTCCATGCTGCGGACACGGTGTTGCGACAGGATCAATCGCGGTGATCGGGATGTGACAACTGGCTCACCCCGCACGCCCGAGGTTGTGAGGGATGCGAAACATGCGCAGCGTCCGGGACACACCCGAGTGCGCGGTGCCCGACACGGAACGACCGGGTGAGGCACGAGGCGTACCCGTCCGATGCCGGGACGGTCACACCTGCTGACGCTGCTCCCACCAGGCCCGCAGCCGCGTCTCGGCGTCCGCGCGCTCCAACGGACCCTGGTCCAGACGGAGTTCCTTGAGGAAGTTCCACGCCTCACCGACCACCGGCCCCGCGGGAACACCCAGGATCTCCATGATGGCGTTGCCGTCCAGGTCGGGACGCACCCGCGCGAGATCCTCCTGCTCGGCGATCCGGGCGATCCGCTGCTCGAGATCGTCGTACGTGGCCTGCAGGGCGGCGGCACGCCGCTTGTTGCGGGTCGTGCAGTCGGCACGCACCAACTTGTGCAGCCGCGGGAGCAGCGCACCGGCGTCGTGCACGTACCGACGCACCGCGGAGTCCGTCCACTGCCCCTTGCCGTAACCGTGGAAGCGCAGATGCAGGAAGACGAGCTGACCGACGTCGTCGACCATCTGCTTCGAGTACTTCAGTGCCCGCATCCGCCGACGCACCAGCTTCGCGCCGACCACCTCGTGGTGGTGGAAACTGACGCCGCCGCCCGGCTCGTTGCGTTTCGTGTCGGGCTTGCCGATGTCGTGCAGCAACGCCGCCCACCGCAACACCAGATCGGGATCGCCGTCCTCGAGGTCGATCGCCTGCTGGAGGACGGTCAGCGAATGCCAGTACACGTCCTTGTGCTGGTGATGCTCGTCGATCTCGAGTTTCATCGCCGGGATCTCCGGGAGCACCCGCTGCGCGAGACCGGTCTCGACCATGATGTCGATGCCCTCGACGGGATAGTCGCCGAGGATCAACTTGTCGAGTTCGGCCTGCACCCGCTCGGCGCTGATCCGCAGGATCTCGTCCGCCATCCGCGCGATCGCATCCCGCACCCGTTCGGTCAGGGTGAACCCCAACTGCGAGACGAACCGCGCCGCGCGGAGCATCCGCAGCGGATCGTCGTGGAAGGAGTCCTCGGGGAGCGCCGGGGTGTCGAGGACCCCGGCGACCAGATCGTCCATCCCGCCCAGCGGATCGACGAAGTCCTCCGCCCCGCCCGGTCCGATGCGGATCGCCATCGCGTTGACCGTGAAATCACGGCGGACCAGGTCGTCCTCGAGCCGGGTGCCGTACTCGACGATCGGGTGCCGGGTGACGCGGTCGTAGGCGTCGCTGCGGTACGTGGTGATCTCGATCTGGTCGGCACCCTTGACCGCGCTGACCGTGCCGAAGTCGATGCCCGTGTCCCACTGGTGGTCCACCCAGCCGCGCAGCAGCTCCTGGACGACCTCGGGGCGCGCGTCGGTGGTGAAGTCGAGGTCGGTGCCGAGCCTGCCCAGCACGGCGTCACGAACGCTGCCGCCGACCAGGTAGAGCTCGTGCCCGGCCTCCGAGAATCGGGTACCGAGCGGAGCGAGCACATCCGACAGGGCACGCAGCGTCGACTCGGCGCCGGCCAGCAGCCGAGTGCGACGGTCGGCGTCCGCGGAGGGGGAGTTCACGTCTTCGAACCTTACCGAGCGGACCGGGAGCATGGTTCGACAGGCACCGACTCCTTTACATCTACTATCTATGAGGTGTCGCCCTCAGAACGTGCCAACCGCAACCGCCGCAGCTCGCGGCGGCGCGGGTCGGGCGGCAAGAACCCCGTCCGCGGTGGCTCCGCGGCGAGCGCTCCCGCAGTTCAGGGGCGTTTACGAACCGTGCGGGAGACGTCGGCCGGGGGTCTGGTCGTGGACGGTCTCGGCGGGCCCACCGATCAATTGTGCGCCGCGTTGATCGGCCGTACGGACCGCCGCGGCCGGTTGCTCTGGTCGCTTCCCAAGGGTCACATCGAGAAGGGTGAGACGGCCGAGGAGACGGCGATGCGGGAGGTGCACGAGGAGACGGGGGTGCGCAGCACCGTCCTCACCGAACTCGGCAGCATCGACTACTGGTTCGTCACGGAGGGCCGGCGCGTCCACAAGACTGTGCATCACTATCTGCTGCGATATCTCGGAGGGGAGTTGTCGGACGCCGACGTCGAGGTCACGGAGGTGGCGTGGGTGCCGCTGCGGGAGCTGCGGACGCGGCTGGCGTACGCCGACGAACGCAAGCTCGCCGCCATCGCCGACCGGCTCATCGCCGATCTCGACCCCGCCTGGTTGCCGGATGCCGACGGACCGGGGGCCCATCTCGCATGAGATCGGTTCTCTCCCGGGCCGCGGCCGCGGTCGTCTCGGTGCTCACGCTCGTTCTCGGTGTCACGGTCGCGGGATTTCCCGTCACCGCGACGGCGCAGCCCGTCGACGAACCCCGGTTCCTGAGGTTGAGCATCGACGAGATCACGCCTCAGGTGGTGTCGACGTCGAGCGATCCCGTGGTGACGGTCAGCGGAACGGTCACGAACATCGGTGATCGGGCGGTCGACGACGTGTGGGTGCGGTTGCAGCGCGCCCCGCAGGTCACCGATTCCGGTGAGCTCCGCTCGTCGCTGACCCTCGACCAGTCCGGATTCGACACCGTCGGCAATTTCGAGGAGGTCGCCGACCGTCTCGAGCAGGGAGCGCGTCGGACCTTCCGGCTCGAGCTGCCGTTGCGGTCTTCCCTGGTTCCGTCGCTGAACATCGCGTCGCCGGGGGTGTACCCGCTGTTGGTGAACGTCAACGGCACCCCCGAGTACGGCGGGCAGGCGCGTCTCGACGACGCCCGTTTCCTGCTGCCCGTGCTCGGTGTTCCGGAGTCCGGGGAGCACGGTGCCGACGGGTACGAGGCCGACGAGTACGGAGCGGGGGAGTCCGGAGCGGGAGAATCCACGGGCGGCACCGACGACGCCGTGTTCCCCGCCGTCGACGCCACCCCCACCGAACCCGTCCCGACGACGCTGCTGTGGCCGCTCGCGGACACGCCGCGGATCGCGGCGGGTGTCCCGGGTTCGGCCACCGACCCGGTGCGTTTCGTCGACGACACGCTCGCGACGTCGTTGACGGAAGGCGGCAGGCTCGACGGGTTGCTGCGCGCCGCCGAGGACACCGCGGCGAACGATCCGCGGGTCGCCGACGCGATGTGCCTCGCGGTCGATCCCGACCTGCTCGTCTCCGTCGCCGGCATGACCACCGAATACCTCGTCGTCGACGACCCCGCCGACCCGCTCGGCGCCGCCACCCCGGGTTCCGGGACGGATGCGGCGATCGGCTGGCTCGAGCGACTGCGTGGCCTGGCGACACGGATGTGCACGACCCCGCTCCCGTTCGCCCAGGTCGATGTGACGGCGCTGGCGGAACTCCCGGAATCCGCGGGGCGGGACTCGCTCGTCGGCACGGCCCTGGCTGCCCCCGCCGTGATCGTCGACGAACTTCTCGGCGTCGACTCGCTCGACTCGGTGGTGTGGCCCGATGCCGGTGTCCTCACCGAGAAGGCGGGGCTACTGCTCGCCGAGGACGGTCCCGTGACCGCGCTGCTCGCCGACGCGGCGTTCGACTCCGGGTATTCGGCCCGTCCGTCGACGATGCGGGTCAGCGGCGTCGACGGTTTGACCGCGGCGGTGTTCGACGGCGCGTCCGCCGCGGCCTTCGCCGCGATGGGCGACCGGCCGCAGACCCCGTCGTTCGTGCCGGAGAGCGCACGCTACGACCTGACCGAGGACACGGAGACCGCGCGGTTGCAGGATGCGCTCGCCGCGGTCGCGTGGCCGGCGCTGAACGCCGCGGGTGATTCGGCCCCGGACGGCACCGCGACCGCGGGGGGCTCCACCGATCCCGTGGTGTTCGCCCCACCGCAGGTGTGGTCGCCGTCACCGGACGACGCGGCGGCGACGGTGTCGCTGCTCGGGACGCTCGTGCGGTCCGGGCTCGCGACGCCCCGTCCGTTCCGGGAGGTCGTTGCGGATGCGGCGGCGAAGGCCGGGGACGTCGAGGCCCGGCTCCTCACCTACCCCGAGGAGGCACTCGAGGACGGTGTCCCCGTGTCGTCGGCAACGCTCGCCGCCGACCAGGCCGAACGGCTCGACACCCTGCAGGACGCCTTCGTCGAGGATCCCCAGGCACAGCTCACCCCCGGACGGTTCACCGCACCCCTGCGGCACGGCCTTGTCCGCGCACTGTCCTCCGCCGACCGACGCGGCACCGATCCGGAGGCCGCTGCCGCCGCCGCGCTGAACCGCCTCCACGAGACCACCGAGGCGGTGGACCGGGTGTTCGAATCGGTGACGGTGCTGTCGCCGGGCGGGGTCTACACCCTGACCTCGGAACAGAGCCCGCTGGTGCTGGTCGTCCGCAACGATCTGCCGGTGGGGATCACCGTGCGCCTGCACGTCGACGTTCCCGACGGGGTGGAGATCACCGATATCGGGCCGACGCAGCTTCCCCCGCGCGGCAGCCGAACCCTGACCGTGCCGGCACGGATCAGCGAATCCCTGAAGATGGACATCGAGTTCGCGTTGACGACCGAGTCCGGGCTGCCGCTCGGCAGTACCGCGCAGGTGACGGTGCGGTCCAACGCGTACGGGAGGATCATCGCGATCGTCACGGGATGCGCGGGTGCACTGCTGCTGTTCCTCGCCGGACGACGACTTCTGCACAGGTTCCGGGGCGAACCGGACCCGGCCGACGAAGGGTACGAAACGCGATGAGCGGGAACTCGACGCGAGACGCGGGCGCCGGGGCGCGGACGGCGGGCACGGTGTCGGCTCCGACGACCTCTCCCGACGTGACCGGCACCTCCGGTGGGTCGGGGGGTGGCCGGCGCGCACAGAGCCTGCTGGCCGCGACCGGATCCATCGCGGTGGCGACGCTGATCAGCCGGATCACGGGTTTCCTCAAGCAGCTGCTGATCCTCACCCTCCTGGGCGCCGGTGTCGCCAGCTCGTTCACGGTCGCGCACCAGATCCCCAACATGATCTCCGAGCTGGTGCTCGGTGCCGTCCTCACCTCCATCGTCGTGCCCGTGCTGGTCCGTGCAGAACGGGACGATCCCGACGGTGGTGAGAAGTTCATCCGGCGGTTGTTCACCGCCGCGCTGGTGCTGCTCGGGTCGGCGACCGTGCTGGCCGTGGCCGCGGCGCCGTTGCTGACCACGCACATCTTCCTCGACGATTCGGGGCAGGTGTCGACATCGCTGACGACGGCGCTCTCGTTCCTGCTGTTGCCCGCGATCGTGTTCTACGGGTTGTCCGGCCTGTTCACGGGCATCCTCAACACCCGGCAGGTGTTCAAGCCGGGGGCGTGGGCGCCCGTGCTCAACAACGTCGTCGTGCTGTGTGTGCTGGTGCTGTACTACCTGATGCCCGGCGAGATCACCCTCGACCCGGTGCGCATGAGCGACCCGAAACTGCTGGTACTCGGTATCGGTGTGCTGCTCGGTGTCGTCACGCAGGCCATGTCGCTGCTGCCCGCCCTGCGCCGCGAGGGCATCAGCCTCAAACCGCTGTGGGGACTCGACGATCGGCTGCGGCAGTTCGGTGGCATGGCTGCCGCGATCATCCTGTACGTGCTGATCAGTCAGGTCGGCATGATCTTCGCGACCCGCGTGTCGTCGGCAGCCGACGAGGCGGGACCGGCGATCTACAACAACGCGTGGCTGCTGCTGCAGTTGCCCTACGGGGTGCTGGGTGTGACGGTGCTGACGGCGATCATGCCGCGGCTGAGCCGCAACGCGGCCGAGGGCGACACACCCGCCGTCGTGGACGATCTGTCCGTCGCGACCCGCCTGACGATGATCGCGCTGATCCCCATCGTCACCTTCCTCACGATCGCCGGACCCCAGATCGGTACCGCTCTGTATGCGTACGGCAGTTTCGGTGCCGGCAACGCCGACCTGCTCGGCCGTGCCGTCAGCTGGTCGGCGTTCACCCTCATCCCGTATTCGCTGGTGTTGATCCACCTGCGGGTCTTCTACGCGCGGGAACAGGCCTGGACACCGACCTGGATCATCCTGGGGATCACGGCCGTCAAGATCGCGCTGTCCGCGTTGGCCCCGGTCGTCGCGTCCGACAGCGATCAGGTCATCGTCCTGCTCGGCGTCGCCACGGGCGTCGCCTTCACGGTCGGTGCGTTCATCGGCGGGTTCCTGCTGCACCGCACGCTCGGGAACCTGCAGATGACCAACGTCGGCCGCACGGTGTGGCAGGTCCTGGCCGCGTCGGCGGCGGGTGCGGTCACGGTGCTGCTCACCGAACGGCTGCTGCAACTCGACGCGCTCAGCGACCGGCTCGGCGGCATCGGTTCGTTCATCCGCGTCGGCATCACCGGTGTCCTCATGGTGCTGGTCTCGCTCGTGGTGATGTGGCTGCTCAGAGTGCCCGAGATCCTGGCCGTCGAGGCCGCGGTCCGGCGGAGGCTGCGCGGCGGCGCGAGCGACGAACCGGCCGACACCCCCGACGAGACCCCCGGCGGCGCGGCGGCAGCGACGGCGCCGCGACGCCCCGTCCCGCCGCTGCCGCCGTACGTGTACGGCGAGTACGACGCGGAGCGGACGGTGGTGCTGCCACGCATCGACTACGGCGAATACGGTGTCGGTCCGTACGACGCGATCACAGAGGTCATCCCGGCGATCCGGGACTTCCCCGGTCGCGACCGGTCACAGCAACAACTCCCGTACCCTGGTCGTCAGCAGATCCGGTCGGGGCGTCGCGGTCCGCGCTATTTCGTGGCTCCCGGCGACCCCAGGCTCCGCACGGGCAGTGGTGGACGAGTCGACGACGAAGGAGTGATGGTGAGCGACGACCACGCGGCCGGCAAGTCCATGCTCGATGCGAAGGACCGCGCAGGTGCGGACGGGTCGGGTGAGGCGAAGCCGGCGAATTCCGGCTCCCGTGAGACGAAGCCGACGGATTCCGGTTCGGTCGGGGCAGCGAACGAGTCCGCCGCTCCCGGAGCCCCGAGCGACGGCGCGGCCACGCAGGCGGTACCCGCTCCGACGGCACCCGACGCGCCCCGGACGAAGGCGCCGCAGGGTGCGCGACCGGCGCGTCCCGCACGCGAACCGAACCTCGACACCGGCATCATCCCGATCGGCTCCCCTCAGTTGCCTCCGGTGCGCGTCGCTGGATCCGCACCGGCACGTCCGATGCGCGGTCCCGAACTGATCGCCGGCGCGTCGGTGGCCGGTGGGCGGTACCGGCTGCTCGCCCCGCACGGCGGCGCCCGCGGGTTGCGGTTCTGGCAGGCCCTCGACGTGAAGCTCGACCGCGAGGTGGCACTGACGTTCGTCGATGCCGAGCAGCAGGCCGTCGACGCGACGGGACCGGACTCACCCCAGTCGGTGTTGTCGCGCACCCTGCGACTCGGACGGATCAATTCGCCCGGTCTCGCGCGTGTGCTCGACGTCGTGCGCGGCAGTTCGGGTGGCATCGTCGTGTCCGAGTGGACGCCCGGTCGGTCGTTGCGTGAGATGTCGACGACGGAGCCGTCCCCGATCGGCGCGGCCCGGGCGGTGCGTGCCCTCGCCGCCGCCGCGGAGTCCACTCATCGCGCGGGCAGCGCGTTGTCGATCGACCATCCCGACCGGATCCGCATCAGTGTCGCGGGCGACGCGGTGCTGGCCTTCCCCGCGACCTTCTCCGATGCCGACGCGATCTCCGACGTCCACGGTCTCGGCGCGACCCTGTACGGATTGATCACCGGTCGGTGGCCGCTCGACGAACCCGCGGCGCCGGGTGCCCGCGGGGCGGACACCGCGCGCAAGGGCGGCACCGTCGGAGGTATGCCCCCGGCCGAACGCGGCGGTGGTGGGATGCCCGTCGAGCCGCGGGTCCTGCGACCGGATGTGCCGTTCGAGATCTCCGCCGTCGCGGTCCGCGCGTTGTCCACGGACGGTGGTATCCGTACCGCCGCCACGGTTCAGCACATTCTCGATCAGGCGTCGGTCGTCGATCAGAAGACGGACATGATGCCGGCGCTGCGACTCGGTCAGCGTTCCGCGGTCACCGAGAACCATGCACTGAGCGATCCCGAAGCGCTCGCCGAGAAGAAGAAGCATTCGCAGCGCATGATGACCGCGCTGATCGGGTTGGGTATCACCACGGTGGTGCTGCTCGCGCTCATCGGGTGGTGGATCACCAATCTGCTTGCGGGCGATGCAAACGATCTGCCGCTCACCAGCCAGGAATTCGGTCTCACGTCCACCGCGGAGGCGCCCGCTCCTCCCGCGGACCCGACGGGCGCCGCGACACCGGCCGTCGCGTCCGGTCCGGTCGCGGCCACCTCCGTCAGCGTGTATTCCCCCCAGGGAACACCGGATTCGCCGGCGACGGCCGCGCAGGCGATCGACGGGGATCCGAGTACCGAGTGGAGCACCGACGCCTACTTCGATCCGTTTCCGTCGCTGAAGAACGGTGTCGGGTTGCTCGTCACGCTCGCCGAACCCGCCACGCTCACCGACGTCACCGTCACCACCGACACCCCGGGCACCGTCGTGGAGGTGCGCAGTGCTCCGTCCGACAATCCCTCACTCGACCAGACCCAGGTGATCGGTTCCGCCACACTGGGTTCGGGCGAGACCGCGATTCCCGTGGAGGCGAACGGCAGTACGTCGCACGTGTTGCTGTGGATCACCGACCTGAGCACGAGCGGTGGCAGCAACAAGAGCGCGATCTCCGAGGTGACGTTCGAAGCCGCACGCTGATCCGGGCTCCGACCGGAACCTCACGAACGGCGCTGCATCCGACGAATCGGATAACATCCGCGCGTGCGAATATTCGGGGGGATCGCCGGTATCGCCGTGTCCTCGTTCCGGGACGGGTCTGACACAGGGGTAGCGGACACAGGGGTAGCGGACACGGGGAGCCCGGACACGGGGGTGCCGGACACCGCGCTGTTGGCTGCGCACGCGGCGGGCGACGAGCACGCCTTCCGGATACTGGTGCGCCGCCACTACGACTACCTGTGGCAGGTGGCACGCCGGGTGAGTCCGTCCGTGGACGACGCCGCCGACTCCCTTCAGGACGCGCTGCTGTCGGCGCATCGGAGGGCCGCGACGTTCCGTGAGGACGCCGCGGTGCGCAGCTGGTTGCACACCATCGTCGTCAATGCCTGTCTGGATCGGATCCGGCGTTCCCGGGCACGGCCCACCGTGCCGCTGATCGAGGATGCACTGTCGGCGTCGGTGAGCCACGACGATCCCATCGTCGATGTGGAGACGGCCCTCGACATCGCGACGGCGTTGCGATCGCTGACTGCCGACCAGCGTGCCGCGGTCGTCGCCGTCGACGTGGAGGGCTATTCGGTGCGCGATGCGGCCAGGTTGCTGGGGGTTCCGGAGGGCACGGTGAAGAGCCGGTGCTCGCGGGGCCGCACCGTACTCGCGCAACTTCTCGGGGATTTTCGGGGTCGAGGGAACCGATCGTGAGTTCGGTCCGTCTTAATCTGGTGAGTGCATCCGACCCGCCGAGGAGTTCCGCGCATGAACGAGGACGATCTTCCCCGTCCGCCGTACCCTGTCGCGCTGCTGGCCGATCTGCACGCGGGGGTTCTGGACGATGCCGTCGCCGAGCGACTGTGGTCGTCGGTCCGCCGCGACGCCGACGCCATGGCGATTCTCGACCGGTTCGATGACATCCGGCTGCAATTGCGTGAACTGCGGGTACCGGACGTCGACGGCGCGGGTGAGGGCGGACGGATCCCACCCGAGATCGCCGCGCGGATCGACACCGCGCTGGCGGCTCGGGAACGGCCCGCTCCGGCACGGGTCGGACGCTGGGCGGCGGCCGCGGCCGGGATCGGTGTCGCCGCGGCATGCGCCGCCGTCATCGCGTTCGGGTTGCGACCGGGCGGCGACGACACCGCGCCGCAGGCGCAGCCGGCGACCGGTGGGGGCACCCACCTCGTGGACGGCACACTGCCCCCCGACGCACTTCGCGCCGTCGTCGGCAGTTCCGGGCTCGGCCCGCTGTCGGATCCCGACCGGTTGGGGGAGTGCCTGTCGGCGAACGGTTTCGCACCCGATTCGGTGATCGTCGGTTCCCAGGTGATCCGGGGAGCGGGCGACGAGGTGATCGCGTTGCTGCTCAGTGGCCCCGTGCCACCCCAACTCACCGCGCTGGTCGTCGGAACACACTGCAGTGCAGCAGATCCCGCGACAGTGCAGGTGGAGGTTCTCGGCTGACGCGGGCTCACCCGCGATCGCGCGCAACCGGCAGGAGCAGTTCGAGGATGCGTGCGCGCAGCGCCGGGGTGTCGTCCTCGGCCGCGATCAGACCGGCGAAGAGCGCCGATCCCGCTGCCATGACCAGCACTGCGCGCGCGTCCAACTGCGCATCCGACAGCTCGGGATCACCGGAGTCGGTTCCCCCGTCGACGAACAGCGCGGTGCTCGGACCGCTGAACGTCCGCCACAGGGCCGTCCGCAGATCCTCGTGGTCGCGCAGCGCCGCGAGCAACCCCGGCAGCGCGGCCCGGACATCGGGGCGGGAGAACAGTTCGGCGCTGGCCGTGACCACCCATTCGATCCACCCTCGCCGGTCGATGCCGCCGTACGGGGCGAGATCCGGTGCGGAGCCCAGCAGCGCGTCGAGAACCAGGTGCGCCTTGGTCGGCCACCGGCGGGTCAGGGTTGCGCGCCCGACTCCCGCCTCACCCGCGAGCGCCCGCATGCTGAGTCCGTCCCACCCCCGTTCGACGAGCATCCTGCGGGTGATCTCGAGGACGTGGGCGTCGATACGCGGGTCGCGGGGGCGTCCGGGTGCGGCGTCAGGCATTCGTCCCTGTTTTCTGAATCGACGGTGGCGGTGCGATGTCCCGCAAGGCTATAGTCGGACCACAATTACGATACCACCGGCATCGAAAGTAGGGGCATGTCTTCGCCGCGACCGACCGTGTTCGAACCCGCCCGTCTCGGACCGCTGACGCTGCGCAACCGCATCGTCAAAGCGGCCACATTCGAAGGAGTCATGCCGCGCGGCGCCGTCTCCGACGACCTCGTCGAGTTCCACACCGAGGTCGCACGCGGCGGAACGGCACTGACGACCGTCGCCTACTGCTCCGTGTCACCCGCCGGCCGCGTGCACCGCGACACCCTCGTCCTGGATGCCGACGCCGTGCCCGGACTCCGCAGGCTCACCGACTCCGTCCACGCCGAAGGTGCGCTCGCGTCGGCGCAGATCGGTCATGCGGGCCTCGTCGCCAACCAGATCTCCAACGGCATGCGCAGCACCGCCCCGTCCACACGCATCAGCGCGCCCGGAATGGGACTCGTGAAGGGTGCCACCCTCGCCGAACTCGACACGATCGTCGACGATTACGCCACCGCCGCGCGGTACGCCGTGGATTCCGGCTTCGATGCGCTCGAGATCCATCTCGGGCACAACTATCTGCTCAGCTCGTTCTTCAGTCCCAACCTGAACAAGCGCACCGACCGCTACGGCGGCAGCGTCGCGAATCGCAGCGCCTACCCCCGTCGCGTCCTCGAAGCCGTTCGGCGCGCGGTCGGCGACGACGTCGCGATCACCGCGAAGTTCAACATGACCGACGGCGTACCCAAGGGACTGTGGCTCGACGAATCGCTGCCCATCGCGAAACTCATCGAATCGGACGGGCACATCGACGCGATGGAGCTCACGGGCGGAAGCTCCCTGCTCAACGGCATGTACTTCTTCCGCGGCGACGTCCCGATGAAGGAATTCCAGGAGTCGCAGCCGAAACTGGTCGGCTGGGGCCTGAAGCTGTACGGCCCGAGGATCTTCCCGAAGCTCCCGTTCGAGGAGGCGTTCTTCCTGCCGATGGCGCGGCAGTTCCGGTCGGAGTTGTCGCTGCCGCTGATCCTGCTGGGCGGAATCAACCGCCGCGACACGATGGAGACCGCGCTCGACGAAGGCTTCGAGTTCGTCGCGATGGGCCGCGCGCTCCTGCGCGATCCGTATGTCGTCGACAAGATGCGGCGCGAGGTCGCGCACGAGGGTCTGTGCATCCACTGCAACAAGTGCATGCCGACGATCTACACGGGAACCCGCTGCGTGATCCGCGAGACTCTGCGGGACGTCGAACTCGGCGTGTGAACCGTGCGACCGCCTCCGGCTCCCGGCCCGTCCCGGAGCCGTCCGCGGGAGACCGGATGGACACGGTGGTGTCCCGATGTGTGGCGTGAGGCACGGCATACGGGGAACAACACCGTTTACCCTGGTGTTGGTATGTGAAACCCCAGCCCCAGACGACCCGGAAGGCTCACATGTCGACAGCGCCCACGATCCACGACATCATCATCGTCGGTTCGGGACCGGCCGGATACACCGCGGCGATCTACGCCGCCCGCGCCGAACTCGCACCGCTGGTGTTCGAGGGAACCCAGTTCGGCGGTGAACTGATGACCACGACCGAGGTCGAGAACTTCCCCGGATTCCGTGAGGGGATCATGGGTCCCGAACTGATGGATCAGATGCGCGAGCAGGCGCTGCGTTTCGGCGCCGATCTGCGTACCGAGGACGTCGAGGAGATGGACCTCACCGGTGCGGTCAAGACGGTCGTCGCGAACGGCGAAACCTACAGTGCCCGCGCCGTGATCCTCGCGATGGGCGCCGAACCCCGCTATCTCGGGGTACCGGGGGAGGAGCGGCTGCTCGGCCGCGGTGTCTCGGCGTGCGCCACGTGCGACGGGTTCTTCTTCCGCGATCAGGACATCGCCGTCGTCGGCGGCGGCGACTCCGCGATGGAGGAAGCCACCTTCCTCACCCGCTTCGCGCGCAGCGTCACCCTCATCCACCGCAGCGAGAACTTCCGCGCATCGAAGGTCATGCTGGCCCGAGCCCGCGAGAACGACAAGATCCGGTTCGCCACCAACACCCGTGTCGTGGAGGTGCAGGGTGAGAACAGCGTCGAGAATCTCGTCGTGGAGGACACGGTGACCGGTGAACGCCGCGACCTCGCCGTCACCGGTCTGTTCGTCGCCGTGGGTCACGATCCGCGCAGCAGCCTCGTCACCGGCCAGGTGGACCTGGACGGTGAGGGCTACGTGCAGGTCACCGCACCCGGCACCGCCACGTCGCTGCCCGGCGTGTTCGCCGCGGGAGACCTCGTCGACCACACCTACCGGCAGGCCATCACCGCCGCCGGCACCGGTTGTTCCGCCTCGATCGACGCGGAGCGGTGGCTCGCCGCGAATCGCGACGAAGCTGTCGCCGCGGTCTCCGCGTCCGTCTGAGCCCCACCCCGTCGATACCCCCACGGCCGGTCCGGCACCACCTCGAACCGCCGTCCCGCATCAGTTCACCCGATTCCAGGAGGCACAGTGTCCAACACCGTCACCATCACCGACTCGTCGTTCGTCGAGGACGTCCTGCAAGCCGACAAGCCCGTCCTCGTCGACTTCTGGGCGACGTGGTGCGGGCCGTGCAAGATGGTCGCGCCGGTCCTCGAGGAGATCGCCGGTGAGCACGCCGAGAAGCTGACCGTCGCCAAGCTCGACATCGACGCCAACCCGTCGTCGGCGCGTGACTATCAGGTCATGTCGATCCCCACGATGATCCTGTTCTCCGGTGGCAAGCCCGTGAAGACGATCGTCGGCGCCAAGGGCAAGGCGGCGTTGCTGCGCGAACTGGGGGACGTGCTGTAGTACCGTCCCAGGATCAGCCTCGGATACGCCCGGGAAAGCCTGTTCGGAGCGTGTTTGAGACAATCCGTCCGGGTGACGCCCGGCCCTCGGGCCGGGCGCGACCGAGCGGTACCCAGTCAGTTCAGATCAGCGCAGTACGGATCAGCACGGAAAGGCCCGAGACATGCGTCCTCTTCGTCACGGCGATCACGGTCCTGCCGTCGCCGAGATCCGCAGCATCCTGGCGGGTCTGGGATTCCTCCACGACGGGACGCCCGCGCACGGCGGAATCGACGGCGGCGGCGAACTCGATCCCGCGCTCGAGGATGCCGTGTTCGATCGACTCCTCGACGGTGCGGTACGCGCGTTCCAGCAGCAGCGTGGTCTGCTCGTCGACGGCGTCGTCGGTCCCGCCACGTACCGCTCGCTGCGTGAGGCGTCGTACCGGCTCGGTGCGCGCACGCTGATCTACCAGCTGTCGGCCCCCCTGTACGGCGACGACGTCGCGTCGCTCCAGACACGGTTGCAGGATCTCGGGTTCTACGTGGATCGCGTCGACGGCTATTTCGGCCCGCGGACACACGACGGACTCAGCTCGTTCCAGCGGGAGATCGGCCTGTCCCCGGACGGGATCTGCGGCGCCGAGACGCTGCGCGCGCTCGACCTGCTCGGCACGCGGGTGTCGGGTGGGTCGCCGCACGCCATCAGCGAAGAGGAGATCGTCCGACGCTCCGGTTCGCAGCTCAGCGGGAAGCGGATCGTCGTCGATCCGGGGCTCGGCGGAAACCATCACGGGTACATCGTGCGGAACCGGCACGGTGTGATCTCCGAAGCCGACATCCTGTGGGATCTCGCGCGCCGACTCGAAGGGCGGATGGCCGCGACGGGCATGGAGACGTTCCTGTCGCGTCCGTATCACGCCGACCCCACCGACATCGAGCGGGCGGGCACCTCGAACGCCTTCGGGGCCGATCTGATGATCTCCCTGCGATGCGATTCGAGTTCGTCCCCCCTTGCCAACGGCATCGCGAGTTTCCACTACGGGAACTCCCACGGCTCCGAATCGATGATCGGCCAGGTTCTCACCGGCTACATCCAACGTGAGATCGTCGCGCGGACACCGCTGCAGGATTGCCGCAGCCACGGTCGCACGTGGGACCTGCTCCGGCTGACGAACATGCCGACGGTTCAGATCGACCTCGGGTACCTCACCAACGGGCACGACTCCACCGTCCTGTCCGATCCCCGCCACCGCGACACGATCGCCGAGGCGATCCTCGTCGCCGTCAAACGTCTGTACCTGCTCGGCCAGGACGATCAGCCCACCGGCACCTACACGTTCGCCGAGCTTCTCGCCGAAGAACTGTCCATCACCGAGACCCGCTGACCGATCCGGGAGCGCCGTGGTCGACGACCACGGCCCCCGCCGGTTTGACGACGAGATCCTCCACGGTCAGCGACGCGGCCTCGAGGAGACGATCGAGTGCCGCCTCGACCTCTTCCTTCCAACCGTGATCACGATCCAGTTCGAGGCGCAGCCGCGGATACCGGTGATGCGGTGCGATCACGTCGAACCCCATGTCCTCGAGGAAGTCCGCGGGAATCATGCATTCGGCGGGAGAACACTCGCGCCCGGCGGTTGCGGTGGGAGTGTCCGCCGGCTTCCGGGTGGCCACGTCACCCCTGATTCCGAATGCCTCGATCGCGCGGACGTTGCGGCGCACCAGATCGTCGACGACCGCGCGGATCAGGTCACCGGCGACGTCGGTGTCGTCCGCGATGGGTTCCAACCTGATGGTGGTCAGGAGAATGGCGTCGGCACTCACCGGGGAGGTCGGGAACCACTGCGCCCGCGGCACCATGCTGGGCGGCGCGTAGAACACGCATCCGGCGATCCGGTCGCCGATCGACGCGATCCGGGCACACGAACCCCACTGCAGCATGACCGTCGACAGCCACGCCTCCTTCTCGAACTCGGGGTCCACGAAGCCGAGTGATTCGGCGGCCGCCGCGGGATCCATCTCCCAGAAGACGCATCGTCGGGCATGGAACGGCAACTGCTCGATGCCGCTCAGGGTGAGCGGTACGACTCGGGTCGACACGGCTTAGCTTCGCCTCCACGCCTTGATCCACACGTCCATGTGCTCCGAATGCGGAGTCAGGAAGCACCCTTCTGGGATTCCATCATCGTGACGATGCGCTCGAGATCGTCGACCGACCCGAACTCCACCACGATCTTGCCCTTGCGTTTACCGAGGCTGACGGTGACACGGGTGTCGAACGAGTTCGACAGGCGTTCGGCCACATCCTGCAGACCGGGCATCTGAATCGGTTTGCGGCGCTGCGGTGACGGAGTGTCGGGAGCGGTACCCCGATTCGCGAGGACGACGGCTTCCTCGGTGGCGCGCACCGACATGCCCTCGGCGACGATCCGGGCGGCCAGCACCTCCTGTGCGTCGGCGCCCGCATCGAGCGACAACAGTGCGCGGGCGTGCCCCGCCGAGAGAACACCGGCGGCCACGCGTCGCTGCACGGGAATCGGCAGCTTCAGCAGCCTGATCATGTTGGTGACCACCGGTCGCGAGCGACCGAGACGGGCGGCGAGTTCCTCGTGGGTGACCTCGAACTCCTCCAGCAACTGCTGGTAGGCCGCGGCCTCCTCGAGGGGGTTGAGTTGAACGCGGTGGATGTTCTCGAGCAGCGCGTCACGCAGCAGCGCATCGTCCTCGGTGTCACGGACGATCGCGGAGATCGTGGTGAGACCGGCCTGCTGGGACGCGCGCCAACGCCGCTCACCCATGATGAGCTGGAAACGATCGTCCTCGATGCGACGCACCACGATCGGCTGCATCAGTCCGAATTCGCGGATCGAATGCACGAGTTCGTCGAGCGCATCCTCGTCGAACACCTGACGCGGCTGCTTCGGGTTCCGGTCGATCCGATCGATCGGGATCTCGAGATAGACCGCTCCGGTGGGGGAGGGGAGGGGGTCACCCTCCGCCGCGGTCACGGCCGCGGCGCGGTCGGGGTTGCTCGCGCCCTTCGCTGGCGTGGCCGTCCCGCGCTCCGTGTCGTCGGGATCCGAACCGGCGGGTGCGGATGCCGGGGTCCCGTCACCGATGACGACGTCGGCGGCGGCGGTACCCAACCCCGACGGCGCGATCGTCAGTCCGGCGGCCGGGGCGCGGCGCACCGACGACGTCCTGGACGTGGATTTCGCGGCCGGTTTCGCTGCGGTGGCCACCGCAGCGGCGGCCGCGGTGGGTTCCTCCGACGCGGACGCGGGCTCGTCCGTCTCGGCCGGCGGGGTCGCGACGGGCGGGCCCGTCGGGATCAGCGCAGCAAGTCCTCGTCCGAGCCCACCCTTACGTGTCGCGCTCATGCCTTCCCCTGATTCTCGTGTAGCCCGCGTGCCGCCAGTTCACGACCGGCGTCGAGGTAGCTCATCGCGCCCCGCGAACCAGGATCGTAGTCGAGAACGGTCGTCCCGTAGCCCGGAGCTTCCGATACCTTCACGCTGCGGGGGATCACCGATCGCAACACCGCGGCACCGAAGTGCTGACGCACCTCCGCCGCCACCTGGTCGGCGAGTTTCGTGCGGCCGTCGTACATCGTCAACAGGACGGTGGAGACGTGGAGATCCGGATTCAGGTGCGCCTGCACGAGTTCGATGTTGCGCAGGAGCTGACCCACACCCTCGAGCGCGTAGTACTCGCATTGAATGGGGATGAGGACTTCCTTCCCCGCGACCAACGCGTTGACCGTCAGCAGCCCCAGCGAGGGCGGGCAGTCGATGAGGATGTAGTCGAACTCCCTGTCACCGAGCGCGGCGGGGGTCAGCGCGTTGCGTAGGCGGTTCTCGCGGGCGACCATCGAGACGAGTTCGATCTCGGCGCCGGCGAGGTCGATGGTCGCCGGGATGCAGAACAGCTTGTCGCTGTGCGGACTCTGCTGAATCGCCTCGGCCGCGGTGACATCGCCGAGGAGCACCTCGTAGCTCGACGGGATACCGGAGTGGTGGGGGACCCCGAGCGCGGTACTCGCATTTCCCTGCGGATCGAGGTCGACGACGAGAACCGACAGTCCCTGAATGGCGAGCGCCGCCGCGAGGTTGACGGCTGTCGTGGTCTTACCGACCCCACCCTTCTGATTCGCGATGGTGAAGACTCGCCGTTCGCGCGGCTTCGGCAGCGATTCCGTCGCACTGGGATGCAGGATCTGACTCGCTCGGTGCGCCGCCGCTCCGATGGGAGTGTCCGCGATCGAGATGTCCTCGTAGGAGACCGGGAAGTATTCGTCGTCGTTCTGGGACTCGTTCACGCGAGTGCCGGATTCGGTTTCACGTGAAACAGCGGACTCAGATCCACTCGACATGGAACGCTCCTTATACGTAGACCCGTTCGGTTGGCAACGCTACAACCTTCACCTCGTCCGGCGCGCGCCACACGCGGGGGCGCAGACCGGACCGGGGTCGAACACGACGGGAGTTCACCACCCCCACCCTCGACCGCTTCAGTATTCCAGAGCGGCGAACGATCGAAACGCGGCGCCCGTTCGCACCCGATGTTTCACGTGAAACGACAAGCCGTCATGTTTCACGTGAAACATGACGGCTTGTCGCGGGGGAGGGGAGGGGTGCGGATGTCGCGATGTTTCACGTGAAACAACGCGCCTGCCCCTACTGTCACAGTGACGTAACTGCCGGGCAGCGAAGCATGGGCCGGCGACGATGTTCCATTCGCCCGAATCGCACCGTGTTGTCAGCGTCGGCCACGCCGACGGGACTGCTTGGGCTTCCGCACCGCCTTGACGACGATGGTCGGCACCTCGAGAAGATCGGCTCCGCACTCGAGCACCTCGAGGTCCCCGACTCCGAGCCGCGTCAACTCGGCGCGGTCACGCTCGATCTCCTCGGCCGCCGACGAACCCTTCAGTGCGAGCATCCGCCCGCCCTCATGAATCAACGGCAACGACCACTTGACGAGCTTCGCGAGGGGAGCCACCGCGCGGGATGTCACGACGTCGGCACCACCGGCCTCCTGGATCACGCCCGGCTGCTCGGCCCGCCCCCGCACCACGAGGACGTTGTCGAGACCGCTCGACTCGACGAATTCGGCGAGATAGATCGACCGTCGCAGCAGCGGTTCGACCAGCGTCACCCGCACATCCGGTCGCGCGATCGCCAACGGAATCCCCGGAAGGCCGGCGCCGCTACCGACATCGACGACGGATTCGCCGCTCTCGATCAGTTCCCCGAGAACCGCACAGTTGAGGATGTGCCGCTCCCACAGTCGCGGGACCTCCCGCGGTCCGATCAGACCTCGCTCCACACCGTCCGTCGACAGCGATCGATGATAGCGCTCCGCCAGTTCGGTGCGCTCACCGAAGATCCGCTGCACTGTCGCCGGAATACCGGACTCGTCATGTTCCACGTGAAACATCCTCTCCCGCCGCGTGTCGACGCGACAACATTCGGCTCCTGCAACGACGAGAGGGGCCCGGCTCGAGCCGGGCCCCTCCTGTCGTTTCCGCGTCGCACTCGAATTCCTGACTCGAATGCGGTACTCGGATCAATCCTTGATGATCACCACTCGGCGTTGCGGCTCGGCGCCTTCGCTCTCACTCGACACGCCGTCGACCTTCGCGACCGCATCGTGCACGATCTTCCGCTCGAACGGCGTCATCGGCGTGAGCTCCTCACGCTCGCCGGACTCGAGAACACGCCGAGCAGCGGCCTCACCGAGCTCGGTGAGCTCGGCCCGCTTACCGGCGCGCCAACCCGCGATATCGAGCATCAGCTTGCTCCGCTCACCGGTCGACTGCTGCACCGCGAGTCGCGTCAGTTCCTGCAGCGCGTCGAGGACCTCACCGCCGCGACCGACGAGCTTCGACAGATCCTTGCCGCCGTCGATGCTCACCACCGCGCGATCACCCTCGACATCGAGGTCGATGTCGCCGTCGAAGTCGAGGACGTCGAGGAGCTGCTCGAGATAATCGCCGGCGATCTCACCCTCTTCGATCAGGAGCTCGTCGTCGTCGGTCTCGACATCGGACTCGCGCGGCTCCGTCGCCACCTCGAGCTCCTCCTGTGCCTTGTCCAGGTCACTCGCCATCATCAGCCCTCTTCTATTTCTGTCGCTTGCGCTTGGAGTTCTTCGGTCGGCTTCCCGGCTTCGGAGCGGTCGGCGCCGAACCCGAACCACCGGTCGACTCCGGAGCGTCCGACTTACCGAGGGAGACACCCGAGTCGTCCGTCGATCCGGTCGCCGCGGCCGCACCCTTCTTCTTGTCGCGGTTCGGCTTCGCACCCGGTTTCGGGGCGTTCTCGCTCCGGCGGGCCAGCGCCGCTTCCCGCTTCTGCTCTTCCTCGTGGTCGATGCGACGGAAGACCAGATGCTGCTGGCCGTAGGTCCAGACGTTGTTGCTCACCCAGTAGATCAGGATCGCGATCGGAAGGAACGGACCACCGACCATCACACCGAGGGGGAACACGTACAGCGCAAGCTTGTTCATGATCGCGGACTGCGGGTTGGCCGCGGCCTGCACGCTCTGCCGCGCCACCGACGCCCGAGCGTTGAAGTGCGTGGCGATACCGGCGATGATCATCAACGGCACGGCGACGGCAGCGATCTCCCAGCGCGTCGGGATGTCCCCGCCGAACGCCGCGAGCGATTCGGTGGGCTGCGTGATCCACGACGAGATCGGCGCGCCGAACAGTCGCGCGTCGAGGAACGACTGCACGTCCTCCGGACTGAACGCGTAGTTACCGATCTGCCGGTTCTCCTCCGGCGTCAGTTCCTGCCCCGATCCGAACGGGCCGAATGCCGTCGACGTCGTGCGGTTGAACGACCGGAGCACGTGGAACAGACCGATGAACACCGGCACCTGCAGCAGCACCGGGAGGCAACCCATCAACGGGTTGAAGCCGTGCTCCTTCTGGAGCTTCTGCATCTCGAGCGCCTGGCGCTGCCGGTCGTTCGAGTACTTCTTCTGCAGCGCCTTGATCTGCGGCTGCAACTCCTGCATCTGCCGCGTCGTACGCACCTGCTTGACGAACGGCTTGTACAGGATGAGGCGGAGCGTGAAGACGAGGAACACCACGGCCAGTGCCCAGTTCAGCCCGCTGTCCGGTGCCAGCACGAACGAGAACACTTTGTGCCAGAACCACAGGATCCATGACACCGGGTAATAGATGAAGTTGAGCACGAGTCTGTGTACTCCTCGGGTCGTCCATGGTCGCCAACCAGCGGCGTCGGTCTCGGGTGTCGGGGAGGCCCGTCAGGTTTCCGCGAGGTGTGGCCGCTCCGGTGGCGCCGCGGAACGTCGCCGTTCGGGAACCGGATCCCACCCACCGGGGTGCCAGGGACCGCACTTGAGCAGTCTCACAGCTGCGAGCACCGATCCGACGACGACACCCCGGCCGCGGAGGGCCTCCACCGCGTATTCACTGCAGGTCGGTGTGAATCGGCAGGTCGGCATGCGGGTCGGGGACACATACGTGCGATAGAGCTCGATGCAGAAGATGAGTGCCCGCGCCGGAGCCGAGCGCACGCTTCGCCACCGGATCGTCCTCGCGGGGCTCATGCGACACCCGTATCGGAGGTCGGTGACCCCGCCGGCGCGGAATCAGGAGGGGTGTCGAGCAGTCCCAGGCGCGTCAGCCCGGATCGGATCTGCCGCTCGAGATCTCGTGACGTCGCCGCTGCGGCACCCGGAAGCGCCCGCAACACGACATCGGTGTGTTCGGGTACCGCATCGACCAACCCGATGCAGATATGACGAAGCCGGCGTGCGACTCGATGTCGAATCACCGCCGGCCCGACAGCCTTGCTCACGACGAGACCGAAACGCGGCCCGTCGACACCACTCACCACAGGATCCGGGCGATCCCGCACATAGGCGTGCACGACCAGATCCCGGCGCCCCTGCCGGCGACCGCGACGCACCGCTTCGGAGAAGTCCGAGTGGCGCCGCAGTCGATACGGCTCAGGTAGCACCCCGAGCTCCCGTGACGGGATCAGGCGGTGAGCGAAGCGCGGCCCTTGCGGCGACGCGCGGAAACGATAGCGCGACCCGCACGGGTCCGCATCCGGAGACGGAAGCCGTGAACGCGCGCGCGGCGTCGGTTGTTCGGCTGGAACGTCCGCTTGCCCTTGGCCACGGTCAACACTCCTCGAGAATTGCGGCACCGGTATGGCGCCCTGGGTCAGGTAGAAATTCGCATGATCCGAACGCGCCAGGCGCAGCACGGATCCGCCACTGCTGTACGAGTGACTTTTCGAGGCTACTCGTGCGAGCGCGCGAAATCAAACCGCGACGTGGGGGCATGCGCAACCCGACACGCCGCCGCCGTCGGCGCGGGATTCTCGCCGGAGAACCCCGTGACGGCGGTCACGCTGCTGTACGCTTCTGCTCGAAGAACTGTCGGGGAGTGTTCACCAGGGAACGGAAGCGGGGGATCCACAGGCCTGCGCACGGCATCGGGTACGGTGTCACATCGTCACCACGTGACACACGCGATTCCTACAGCATCGGCCGAACGTCGTACATCACGGCCACGAGGGCCTTCTCCACACACCACACCGGGTTCATCCACACCTCCACCGGGCCATTTCCCCCGGTTGTCCACACCTGTGGATAATCGTGTGGACAACCCTGTCGACCCTGTGGGAGGAAGCTTCGTGAGCGACGAACCGAACGCACTCGCCGACGTGTGGGCGGACGTCGTCGCCGAACTCACCGTCGACGACGGCGGTCTGACCAAGAGTCAGAAGGCGTGGCTCGCGCTCGTCAAACCGATCACGCTCACCCAGGGGTTCGCACTGCTGTCGGTGCCGTCGGCACTCGCGCAGCAGTCCATCGAACGCGACCTGCGGCAGCCGATCCTGCGGGTGCTCAATCGCAATCTCGGGCATCGCGTCGAAGGTCTGGGTGTGCGTGTCGAACCCCGCGAGCGGCCCGACACCTCCGCGGACGATCCCTACGCCGAACCGCGCGACACCCTTCCTCTCGAGGGTCTGCCCGCCGAACCTCACCCGCGTGAGCACCGGCCCCGCGAGGCCGGCCGTCGCGACAACGATCCGCGCGACGGTGCCGTGCGCGATTCCGGCCACACGCCGCGCGACGGCCTCGGCGGTGCGGACACCGTCGACACCGTCGGCGCGTACCGACGCCGCTATGCGCCGGCCAGGACGGCCGAGCCACTCGACATCGAGCACGGCGACCACGACGAGGTGGACGACGATCGCGAAGCGCTGACCGCGGTGCGCGAATCGTGGCCGTCCTACTTCACCCAGCCGCCCCCTCCCGACACCGCGGCCGGGGCCAGCAGCAGCCTCAACGCGAAGTACACCTTCGACACGTTCGTCATCGGCGCCTCGAACCGGTTCGCGCACGCCGCGGCGGTCGCGATCGCCGAGGCGCCCGCCCGCGCGTACAACCCCCTGTTCATCTGGGGTGCGTCCGGTCTCGGCAAGACACATCTGCTGCACGCTGCCGGGCACTACGCGCAACGACTGTTCCCGGGAATGCGTGTGCGGTACGTGTCCACCGAGGAGTTCACGAACGACTTCATCAACAGCCTGCGCGACGACCGCAAGGTCGCCTTCAAACGCCGCTACCGCGAGACCGACATCCTCCTCGTCGACGACATCCAGTTCATCGAGGGCAAGGAAGGCATCCAGGAGGAGTTCTTCCACACCTTCAACACCCTCCACAACGCCAACAAGCAGATCGTGGTGTCGTCCGACCGTCCGCCGAAGCAGCTGGCGACGCTCGAGGAGCGCCTCCGGACCCGCTTCGAATGGGGGTTGATCACCGATGTGCAGCCACCGGAACTCGAGACCCGGATCGCGATCCTCAGCAAGAAAGCACGGATGGACAGGCTCGACGTGCCGCACGACGTGCTCGAACTGATCGCCAGCAGGATCGAACGCAACATCCGTGAACTCGAGGGTGCGCTCATCCGTGTGACGGCCTTCGCCTCGCTCAATCGGCAGCCACTCGACCTGACCCTGGCCGAGGTGGTGCTGCGCGATCTCATCCCCGATTCGACGGCGCTCGAGATCAACGCGGCGACGATCATGGCGGTCTGCGCCGAGTACTTCGGGACGTCGATCGACGATCTCTGCGGCCCGGGCAAAGCACGTCCGCTCGCATCGGCGCGACAGATCGCCATGTATCTGTGTCGGGAGCTCACCGACCTGTCGCTACCGAAGATCGGCCAGACGTTCGGTCGCGACCACACGACGGTCATGTACGCGGACAAGAAGATTCGCAAGGAGATGACCGAGCGGCGCAAGGTCTACGACCAGGTGCAGGAGCTCACCGCCCGCATCAAGCAGCGGTCGAAGCGGTGACGCGGGTGCGCCCCACCCGGCGCACCCCGTGACCTGCGCTCATCCACATCATCCCCAGATCTGTCCACACCCCCGGCGTTCATCCACAGGGCGAACTCCGGGGGTGTGTCGTCATCCCGGATCTCGAGACGATCGGCATCCCCACGGCTGTGGACAACGGTGTGCACAACGTGGGATCTTTGTGGACGAACGGTGGACAGAGTGCGAACAGTCTCGAGGTATCCACATTCATCCTCGAGAATTCCTCGAGTTCATCCTCGAGTGGAGGGGCCTCGAGAAGGCCACCCCACCAGCGTAGACCGTCATCGGTCCACAGATTCCACAGGCCCTATTACTACTTCTGTGAGTTCTTCATTGAAATCCTCTTTGAAAACAGGGGTGTGGATCGTTCGGGTCCACAGGCCTCCCGGAGCACCGGATGAGGTCGAACACTCCGCTTTGCAAGGCGGGCGGGAAGGCATACCGTGGAGCCGCATCCCCGGCTCGGAACCTCCATGTCGGGGCGTTGTGTCAAACTCGTAAGGCTTGTCGAAGACCACGATCGAGAGGATCAACCGGGCGATGGAGCTTGGAACCATGAAGTTTCGTGTTGCTCGCGAGGACTTCGCCGACTCTGTCGCGTGGGTGGCCCGAAGCCTTCCGTCGCGCCCACCGGTCCCGGTGCTCGGTGGTGTACTGCTCGGAGCCGAAGAGCAGGGACTGACCGTCTCCGGCTTCGACTACGAGGTCTCCGCACAGGTCCACGTTCCCGCCGAGGTGCTCACCCCCGGCCAGGTCCTCGTCTCGGGCAAGCTGCTCGCCGACATCACCCGTGCGCTCCCCAACAAGCCGGTCGACGTGGTCCTCGACGGAACCCGCGTGCTCATCACGTGCGGTAGCGCCAAGTTCTCCCTGCCCACCATGCCGGTCGAGGACTACCCTCAGCTGCCCTCGCTCCCCGAACAGACCGGTTCGATCTCGGGCGAGCTGTTCGCCGAGGCCATCGGCCAGGTCGCGGTGGCCGCCGGCAAGGACGACACCTTGCCCATGCTCACCGGAATCCGTGTCGAGATCGAGGGATCCGACATGGTGTTCGCCGCGACCGATCGCTTCCGGCTCGCGGTGCGCAAGCTCGAGTGGATGCCGACGAGCGATCTCACCTCCTCGGCGGTGCTGGTGCCCGCCAAGACGCTCTCCGAAGCAGCCAAAACCGTTGGTGGAACGGCGAACATGCCGGTTCAACTCGCACTCGGCAGTGGTTCGACGGTGGGTGCCGACGGCCTGCTCGGCATCGTCGCCGACGGTCGACGGACCACCACTCGGCTTCTCGACGCGGAATTCCCCAAGTTCCGGCAGCTCCTTCCCGCCGAGCACACGGCGATGGCGACCGTCGAGATCGCACCGCTCGTCGACGCGATCAAGCGAGTGGCGCTGGTGGCAGAGCGCGGCGCCCAGGTCCGTCTCGAGTTCACCGACGGCAACGTGCTGTTGTCGGCCGGTGGCGACGACGCGGGCCGCGCGGAAGAATCCCACCCGGCGGAGTTCCACGGGGAGCCGCTGGTCATCGCGTTCAACCCCGGCTATCTGCTCGACGGCCTCACGTCGTTGCACACCGACAAGGTGTCGTTCGGGTTCACCACGTCGAGTCGACCCGCTGTGCTGCGCCCGGCACTCGACGACGAGCCGGTGCCCGACGAATCGGGCACGTTCGTCGCACCGGACAGCGACTACACCTACCTGTTGATGCCCGTGCGATTGCCGGGCTGACCCGGGCTCGGGAAGTGGACGCCTCGTGTACGTTCGCACCTTCGCGTTACGCGACTTCCGCTCCTGGGAAGCCGTTTCCGTCGAGCTGAACCCGGGCACAACGGTTTTCGTCGGACCCAACGGGCACGGCAAGACGAATCTGCTCGAGGCGCTCGGTTATCTGTCGACGCTGTCGTCGCATCGCGTCTCGTCGGACGCACCGCTGCTGCGCAGCGGAACCGACCGCGCGTCGGTCGGGGCGCTGGTGGTCAACGGCGGTCGCGAGCTCGGTATCGACATCGAGATCAACGACGGCAGAGCCAACCGGGCACGGATCAACCAGTCACCCACACGACGTCCCCGCGAGTTGCTCGGTGTGCTGCGCACCGTGCTGTTCGCCCCCGAGGACCTGTCCCTGGTGCGCGGAGACCCGGGGGATCGGCGCCGGTATCTCGACGAACTGCTGAGTTCGCGGTTCCCGCGGATGAGCGGCGTGCGGGCGGATTACGACAAGGTGCTGCGGCAGCGATCCGCACTGCTCAAGACCGCGGGCGGGGCGTTGCGCCGCGGTGCGCGGTCGGACGACGGGGCGAGTGCCCTGGCCACCCTCGACGTGTGGGACGGGCATCTGGCCGCGCACGGCAGCGAGCTGCTGGCGGCTCGGATCGCGCTGCTGCACGACCTCGCACCGCACGTCGCGGAGTCGTACCGGGCGATCGCACCGGAGTCGCGGCCCGCCGGCCTGCGTTACCGCGCGAGTCTCGGCGACGCACTGCCACCGGAGTTCTCCGATCCGATGCGCGCACCCGAGCCGGACGACCGGGACGTGATCGAGGCCGCGTTCCTGCACGCGTTGTCGCAGGCCCGCGGCCGCGAGATCGAACGTGGGGTGTGCCTGGTGGGCCCGCACCGTGACGAACTCGAACTGATCCTGGGTGACAGTCCGGCGAAAGGGTATGCCAGCCACGGTGAATCGTGGTCCTTCGCGTTGGCTCTGCGGCTCGGTGCGTTCGCTTTGTTGCGCGCGGAGGGCACCGATCCGGTGCTGTTGCTCGACGACGTGTTCGCCGAGTTGGACCGTCGACGTCGCACCGCGCTCGCCGCGGTCGCGGCGACCGCGGAGCAGGTCCTGATCACCGCGGCGGTCGCCGAGGACGTGCCACCGGAGTTGACCGGCGACCGTTTTCCCGTGCATGCGGAGGACTCCGACCGGGGACGGATATCCGTGCTCGGTGCAGTGCGGCACGTCGACGAGGTCGTGGAGGTGGGCGATGACCGGTGAGCGACCCGACCCCGACGGATCCTCTCCCGACCCCGGAGTCGGCGATGCGCCCTCCGGCGGTACCGAACCGGAACTGCGGGGGATCGACCTGGCGCGGCGCGCGCTCGAGGAGGCCCGCGCCGCGGCGAAGGCGAGCGGTAAGGCGGTCGGACAGGGGCGTGCCTCGAGGGGGCCGCTGCGTCCCCGCCGTCGCCGCCGCGGCTGGTCCGGCCCCGGACCCGACGAGCGCGACCCCCAGCGACTGGGTTCTCTCGCGAGCGGTCTCGCGAAGCAGCGGGGCTGGTCGGCGCACGTGTCCGAGGGCACCGTCCTCGGCAGTTGGGCGCGCGTCGTGGGCGAGGACATCGCGGGACACGCGCAGCCGACGACGCTGCGCGACGGCATCCTGCACGTGTCCGCGGAGTCGACCGCGTGGGCCACCCAACTGCGCATGATGCAATCGCAACTGCTCGCGAGCATCGCGCAGGCGGTGGGAAACGGTGTGGTCAAGGAGCTTCGGATCACCGGCCCGACCGCTCCGAGCTGGCGCAAGGGCGAGCGGCACATCCGCGGTCGCGGACCACGCGACACGTACGGGTGAGGTGGCGCGATGCGTAATCGACCCCCGAACGACCGGAAACCCGCCCGGATAGGAATTCACCCGACCGGTCGCGCGTCGTGTCGACACCGTGGACGTCAGCGGGGCGACAGGCGCCTTCTGGCGTAACGCTCGGAACGACACTCGGACACGTAGAATGAACCGGAATGCGTCGCGCACCCCTGCGCGGAGCAGAGGCGGAGAAGGAGAGCTACCGACCCGTGGCTGCGCAGAAGTCGAACAAGAACAGTGAGTACGGTGCGTCGTCCATCACCGTCCTCGAGGGACTCGAGGCGGTGCGCAAGCGCCCAGGCATGTACATCGGCTCCACCGGTGAGCGCGGACTCCACCACCTCATCTGGGAGGTTGTGGACAACTCGGTGGACGAGGCGATGGCCGGCTACGCCACCAAGGTCGAGGTGACGCTCCTCGAGGACGGAGGCGTCCAGGTCGTCGACGACGGCCGCGGTATCCCGGTGGGCATGCATGCTTCCGGTGCCCCCACGGTCGAGGTCGTCCTCACCCAGCTCCACGCGGGCGGCAAGTTCGATTCGGAGGCGTACGCGGTCTCCGGCGGCCTGCACGGCGTCGGTATCTCGGTCGTCAACGCGCTCTCCACACGCCTCGAGGTCGAGATCGACGTGGACGGCTATCACTGGACGCAGGAGTACCTCAACTCCAAGCCGCGTGAACTCGTCAAGGGCGAACCGACGAAGAAGACCGGCACCACGGTGCGGTTCTGGGCGGATCCCGACATCTTCGAGACGACGGTCTTCAACTTCGAGACCGTCGCGCGACGTCTCCAGGAGATGGCGTTCCTCAACAAGGGCCTGACGATCACGCTCACCGACGAGCGGGTCCAGCCGGAGGAGGTCACCGACGAGGTCGTGTCGGAGACCGCGGAGGCACCGCGGAGCGCCGAGGTGGAGGCCGAGGTCGCCGCCGCGGAGACCCCGAAGATCAAGACGCGGGTGTACCACTACCCGGGCGGTCTCGAGGACTACGTGCGTCACATCAACCGCACGAAGACCCCGATCCACAACTCCGTCGTGGGTTTCACCGCGAAGGGCACCGGCCATGAGCTCGAGCTCGCGATGCAATGGAACTCGGGCTACTCGGAATCCGTCCACACCTTCGCCAACACCATCAACACCCACGAGGGCGGAACCCACGAGGAGGGCTTCCGTGCGGCGCTCACCTCGGTCGTGAACCGCTACGCGAAGGACAAGAAGCTCCTCAAGGACAAGGATCCGAACCTCACGGGAGACGACATCCGTGAAGGTCTGGCGGCGATCATCTCCGTGAAGGTCGCCGAGCCGCAGTTCGAGGGCCAGACCAAGACGAAGCTCGGCAACACCGAGGTCAAGTCGTTCGTGCAGAAGGCCTGCAACGAGCACATCTCGCACTGGCTCGAGGCCAATCCCGCCGATGCCAAGACGATCGTGACGAAGGCCGTGTCGTCGGCGCAGGCGCGGGTGGCCGCACGCAAGGCGCGTGAGCTCGTGCGGCGCAAGAGCGCGACCGACATCGGTGGACTGCCGGGTAAGCTTGCGGACTGCCGCTCGAAGGATCCGAGCAAGTGCGAGATCTACATCGTGGAGGGTGACTCCGCGGGGGGGTCGGCGAAGTCCGGCCGAGACTCGATGTACCAGGCGATCCTGCCGCTGCGCGGCAAGATCATCAACGTCGAGAAGGCGCGTATCGACCGTGTTCTCAAGAACGCCGAGGTCCAGTCGATCATCACCGCGTTCGGCACCGGTATCCACGAAGAGTTCGACATCACGAAGCTGCGCTATCACAAGATCGTGTTGATGGCGGACGCCGACGTCGACGGCCAGCACATCGCGACCCTGTTGCTGACGCTGCTGTTCCGGTTCATGCGCCCCCTCGTCGAGAACGGGCACGTCTACCTGGCTCAGCCGCCGCTCTACAAGCTCAAGTGGCAGAAGGGTGCGCAGCCGGAGTTCGCGTACTCGGACCGTGAGCGTGACGGACTGCTCGAAGCCGGCCTCGCCGCCGGCAAGAAGATCAACAAGGACGACGGCATCCAGCGTTACAAGGGTCTCGGCGAGATGAACGCGAAGGAGCTGTGGGAGACGACGATGGATCCCAGCGTCCGCGTCCTGCGTCAGGTGACCCTCGACGACGCGGCTGCGGCAGACGAGCTCTTCAGCGTGCTGATGGGTGAGGACGTGGAGGCGCGCCGGAGCTTCATCACCCGGAACGCGAAGGATGTCCGATTCCTCGACGTGTGAGGGTGCCGATCGGCGTCGGTCGGTCGTATGACCGGCGCCGCACTGTAGTGAGAGTGCGGCGCCGGTAGCGGCCGACACGCTCCGATGCGAGCGGATTGTGTCGTAAATCACGATGCGGGTGCTGCATCTCGGTCGATTCGTCCGAAATCTATGCCTACACACCGATTACCGGTGAGTACACTTCGATACGGCCATACGTAGGTGTGGCAGCCGAACGAGGGTACCGAGGGGACACACCCGGTCGATGGGAAACCCGTCTTCCATATTCGCTGTATGTCCCGATATGGTGCCCTCACCCAGGAACGTCTCGTTCGACTGCACTCCCGTACATCGCAACCCCACTGTCGCGTGGGTTGCCCGAGAGTGCTCGACGCCCGGCGCGAACGGGGTGGAAGGAGAGCTGTAATCCATGAGTGACGAGTCGCCGCCCCGGCAGCGGTGGTGGAACATCGAAGGGTGGGGTCTTCGCAGGAAGGTCACCGCGGTTCTCGCCGTTCCCGTAACAGTGGCGATGGTCCTGGGCGGTCTGCGTGTTGAGAACGAACTCAGCAACGCGGTGCACTTCTCCTCGGCGGCCGACCAGGTGGCAGCCGTACCCGAGATCGTGGAGTTCTCCACCGCGTTCGCCACCTTCGCCGCGAGTGCGCTCGCCGCCACGGTCAGCAAGGAGGACATGGAAGCGCTCGAGGAGCGCTTCGCCGAGATCCGCCCGGTCGCCGAGAACCCGGAGTTCGATCCGGAGGTCACCGCCGAACTGACCCGCTCCATCACGGCGGCGGAGGGCCTGTTCACCAAGCTCAAGGCCGGTCCGGTCCCGATGGTCGAGAACGCCGCCGTCTCCAACGACGTGCGCGACTCGCTCAATCGCATCGTCGAGACGATCCTCTCCGAAGTCAGCGACGAGACTGTGCGTGAGTACGGTGAGCGGCTGACCACGGCCTGGTATTCGCAGCGCCACATCTACAGCCAGGTGCTCGGCATCTACCGGATCCTCGAGGATCCGACCACCCCCAGCACCGACCTCGTGTCCGCGTCCGGTGGCGAGTTGGCGATGCTCGACCTGCTCGCCTACCTCTACCCGGCCGGCGACACCCAGATCGCCGAGCTCCGCAACGGCGTCGAGCAGCGCACCGCGATGGTCGACGCCGCGGGCGAAGGACCGCTGCCGATCCTCACGCTTCGCGAGTCGATGCTCGAGAGCGTCGCCCTGTACAACGGGATCATCTCGGACTCCACCAGCAACATCACCACGACGATCGACGCGCTGGCGTCCGAGACGCGTTCCGCCGCGCTCCGCGACACCGCCATCGTCCTCGCGACGCTGCTGGCGGCGCTCGTGCTGGCGCTCCTGGTGTCGCGGTCGCTGGTCGGCCCGATCCGCCGGCTCCGCTACGGCACCCTCAAGGTGGCGCGTCAGGAGCTTCCCGAGGCCATCGACCGGATCAAGGTCGGCGACAGCATCGAGGACATCGAGTTCACCCGGGTTCCGGTGCACACCGCCGAGGAGATCGGTCAGCTCGCCCGTGCCGTCGACGACATGCACGGGCAGGCCCTGCGCCTGGCCGGTGAGCAGGCGCACCTGCGTCTGCAGATCAACGACATGTTCGAGACGCTGGCCCGCCGAAGCAAGTCGCTCGTCGAGCAGCAGCTCGGCGTCATCGAACAACTCGAGTTCCAGGAGAAGGATCCTGAACGCCTCGAGAGCCTGTTCCGTCTCGATCACCTCGCGGCACGTATGCGTCGAAACGGCGACAACCTGCTGATTCTGTCCGGAACTCGGATGCGCCGCGGGCATTCGGCACCCGTTCAGCTCGGCGACGTCCTGCGCGCCGCGATGTCCGAGGTCGAGGACTACCAGCGTGTCCAGATCGGGTCGACGCCCGACGGCGCGCTCAGCGGCGCGGTGGCGACGGACATCGTCCACCTCCTCGCCGAACTCGTCGACAACTCGCTGCGCGCCTCTCCGCCCGACAGCGCGGTGACGTTCAGCTTCGCGCGCGCCGTCGACGGTGGTCTGCTCGTCGAGATCGCCGACCGCGGTATCGGCATTCCGCCCGACGAACTCGAGCTGATCAACGAGCGGCTCGCCAAGGGCGGCCAGGTCAGCCCGGACACCGCCCGTCACATGGGCCTGTTCGTCGTCTCGCGACTGGCCGAACGTCACGGGTTGACCGTCCGCTTGCGCCCCACCTTCGACACGGCTCGCAACCCGGGTATCACCGCCAGCGTGCACATCCCCGACGTGCTGCTGGTGTCGCCGCTGGCGTTGTCCCAGACGGGACCCCAGTCGTTCGCACCGATCGTCGACGTCGAACCTGTCGAGGTCGAATCCGGCTCGGCGCGCGCCGAACTGCCGGCTCCGACGCAGGCGTACGACCAGGCCCAGGCGTACGACCGACCGCGCGACGACGCGCCGTCGTTCGAGAAGGAACCCGACCCGGGATCGGGCGCAGTGTCGCCCGCCTCTGCATCCGCGACGGTCGACTCCGGCCGTTCCGGTGCCCCCGATCGGGTCGAGTCCGCGGACGACCATCCGTCGTTGCCGGTGCGGGATCGACTCTCCGAGGAGATTCCGGTCTCGCGTGAGGGTTCGGTGGATCCGGGTGCCCGTTCGGGTCCCATCCCGGCGCCCTCGGCGCAGCAGGTCCGGCAGTTCACGTCGCCGGCGCCCGATCGTTCGGCATCCGGTCTGCCGCAGCGGAATCCGGGTTCCACCCCGGGCCTGCCGCAGCGCAGCCCCGGTTCCACGCCCGGCCTGCCGCAGCGCAGTCCCGGTTCGACACCCGGTCTGCCGCAGCAGGACTCGCAGTCCGCGCCGCGGCGTATCCAGCCGGACGCGGCAGCCGCGTTCGTGACGGCGCTGCCTCCGCGCGCGAATCGCGCACCGGTCGAACCTCCCGCGCAGCGTGAGAACCGCCCGGACGATGCCTCCCCGCAGCCCGACGCCGGCAACGGTGCAGATCCGCGTCCGCGTGATCAGTTCGATTCCGGTCTGCCGCAGCGGAATCCGGGTTCCACGCCCGGCCTGCCGCAGCGCAGTCCCGGTTCCACGCCCGGTCTGCCGCAGCGCAGTCCGGGAGCCGGTCCTGGTCTGCCGCAACGTCCCCAGGGTGCTTCACCGGAACAGTCTCCGCAGGCGGCGCCGGGCGCGCAGCAGCATCCGGTGACGCAGCAACCCGGCGTCTTCGGTGCTCTTCCGCGGCGACGTCCCGGTGCCACACCGGGACTGCCTGAGCGCCCGGATGCGGGCCGCTCCCCCCGCGGCGAGGCGCAGACGCCCGTCGTGCAGCCGTCGCGTCCGCGACCCGCCGACGCGCAGCCCCAGCAACCCCAGCAGCCGGATGTCTCGCGGTCGGGGATGCCGTCGCAGACCCCGTCCGGGCTGCCTCGGCGCAACCCCGGTGCCACCCCGGGCATGCCCGCCCGTCCCTCGGTCGACGCCGGGCCGACGGTCACGGCCGGACTCCCGCGTCGCGACCCGGGTGCCACCCAGGGCCTGCCCGATTCGCGGATGCAGGCGGCGAGCATCGCGGACGGTGGTTCGGTGTCGTCGAACAGCGATGCGCAGCAGGCCGCTCGCCATCGTTACCGGACGAATTCCGCCAAGACGGCGTCGTTCTTCCAGCCGCGGCCCGATGTCAACGCGCTCCGCCCGCATCCTGCGGCGGGGATGCCGATCTTCACCGACATGATGTCGGACTGGCTCGTCGACCCGACGGAACTGCCCGAGGATCGACGCAAGCGTGAATGGCATTCCGCCGCCGACGCAGGTTGGGAGGCGGCGCAGCACGCCACCGAGGCACCGGTCGCCGAGCACACCACGGCCGGCCTCCCGCGGCGAGCACCGGGTGAGCGTCTCGTGCCGGGCGCGGTACGGTCTCCGGCGACCGCGGAACAGCGAACGATCCGTCGTCGTGACCCGGAAGCCATTCGGGCCAACCTCAGTCGCCACCAGCAGGGTGTCCGCAACGGACGTGCTTCGGCGACGGCAAACAATCGCGAGAACGTAAGCGATCGCGAGAACAATGAACAGGGAGTTCGATGAACATTGATCATGGTTCCGATGCAGCACGTCCGCTGGATTGGTTGGTGTCCAACTTCGCTCGTGAAGTCCCCGGTGTCTCGCATGCGGTGCTCGTGTCCGCCGACGGCCTCCTCATGGCGGCGAGCGCGCATCTCCCGGTCGATCGCGCGGAGCAACTCGCGGCCGTGACGTCCGGGCTCGCGAGCCTGTCGAACGGTGTCTCGCAGTTGTTCGACGGCGGCGGCGTTCTGCAGTCCGTCGTCGAGATGCAGCACGGGTACCTGCTGCTCATGAGCGTCGGGGACGGATCGCACCTGGCCGCGTTGACCGCGTCGGAATGCGATATCGGACAGGTGGGTTACGAGATGGCACTCCTGGTCGACCGGGTGGGTGCGTCGGTCGAGGCGACCCCGCGGGTCGGCCTGGGGTCCTGACGTCGAGGTGGCCATGGAATCGCGTAAACCGGAGTCGGTGCCGGATCAGCCCAGCCTGGTCCGGCCGTACTCGCTGACTTCGGGACGCACCAGTCCTGCGGTCGAACTGGCGTTGGAAGCCCTGATCCAGGCGATTCCGGGGACCGACGACCGGGCTCGGGATCTGGACAACATCAATGCCACGATCTTGGAACTGTGCAAGGAGTCCCCGTCCGTCGCCGAGATCGCGGCGCGGGTCGGCGTGCCCATCGGTGTCGCGCGTGTGCTCGTTGCCGACCTCGTCGAGGCCGGGCACGTACAGATTCTGGCCACGCTGAAAGACGATTCGAGCGACGCGGAGCGTCGCGAGCTGATTGAAAGGGTCCTCAGTGGACTTCGCGAACTCTAACGCCACGAAGCGCGTCACCTCGACCAAGATCGTGATCGCCGGCGGTTTCGGTGTCGGCAAGACCACGCTCGTCGGGGCCGTGTCGGAGATCGTTCCGCTCCGGACGGAAGCGCTCGTGACGAACGCCAGCGACGGTGTCGACAACCTCACCGCGACGCCGCAGAAGGCGACGACGACGGTGGCGATGGACTTCGGTCGTATCAGCCTGGCCGACGACCTCGTGCTGTACCTGTTCGGCACTCCCGGCCAGCACCGTTTCTGGTTCATGTGGGACGACCTCATCCGAGGTGCCATCGGCGCGATCGTGCTGATCGACACCCGGCGCCTGGACGAGAGTTTCGCCGCGGTCGATTTCTTCGAAGCGCGGAACCTGCCGTTCATCGTCGCGATCAACGAGTTCGACGATGCCCCGCGGTACCCGATCGAGGACATCCGTCAGGCGATGGCGATCTCCGCCGAGGTGCCGATCGTGTCGATCGACGCCCGCGCACGTGAGTCCGCGAAGCAGGCTCTCGTGACGGTCACCGAGTACGCACTGCGTAAGCTTCACCAGCCGGTGGCTCAGTAATGGACGAAGGCCTGCAGCTCTTCACGATGGGGATCTGGGTGATCGCTCTGGCCTTCATGACCTCGACGATCGGTGTGTTCGTCGGTGTGACGAGTGCGCGCAAGGTGCGCACCGCGTCCACGGACGGGCTGCGCCTGTGGTGGCTGGTGGTGGCCACCCTGGTCAGTGGGGGAGTGGGGGTGTGGCTCGCGCAGTTCCTGCCGATGGCCGGTTTCGCCGTCGTCGGAAGCGCGGTCCGCTACGACGTCGCGTCCATCGCGTTCTCGATGACCGTGGCGTTGGTGAGTGTGTTCATCGCATTGCTGATCGCGATGCCCTCGTACGGGGGTGGTAGCACCGGGAGAACGGTTGCGGGGGCGCTGGTCCTCGGTGCCGGACTCGCCGGTGTCCACTTCACCATCCTGTGGTCGGTGCGGATCTCCGGCACCATCGGATACTCGGCGCCGCTCGTCCTCGCGACGATCGCGCTCGCGATGGTGACCGCCGTCGGATTCATGTGGCAGGTGCTCGGCGCCGACACGTGGCCCAAGCGCCTCGTCATGAGTGCCGTCGCCGGCGCCGCGGTGGTCGGTGTCTATTTCGTCGGTGTGGCGTCGGTTCGCGTGGAGCTCGACGCATCCGTTCCACCGAGCGGCTTCGAGGTGTTCTCGATCCTGTTCCCCCTGTTCGTGGTCGGTCTCCTCCTGCTCGCCGTTCCCATCGTCGCGGTCCTGCTCGCGCCGGATCGCATAGCGGCGCAACTCGAGTCGGAGTCCGAGCGGTGGGCGTCCGATCACGTCGACGAGTCGGATGTGGACTTCGTCTCCTGACGGCCGGGTCTATCGACTTCGTCTCCTACAAGGTTTTCGCGCAACGGTTCTCGATGCAACGGGACTATTCTCTATGCGACCGTCGGGGGTCGCGCTGCATCAGGAGACCGTTTGCGGCGCGCCACCTCCGGTAGCGGGTACGGTGGCGTGCCGCCCTGCGTAGGGGAGATATGTCGTCGCACGAGATCCACCACTTCTCGATGGGGACGTGGGTGTTCCTTCTGGCCTGGCTCGTATCCGCGATCGGTTCGTATGTGGGCCTGGCCTGCGCCCACCGAGCCACGATCGCACCGACACGTTCACTGCATCGGCGGTGGACCTGGCTGGCGAGTGTGTCGATCGGCGGGGTGGGCATCTGGCTGATGCATTTCATCGGCATGATGGGGTTCGCGGTGCCCGGGGAGACCGTGCGATACGGGTTGGTCGAGACGATCGCCTCGGTGGCGTTGGCGATCGGCGCGACGTGGTTCGGTCTGCAGATCGTCGACCCGAACTCGTCGTGGATGCCGACGGCACCGCGCTTCGTGCGATTGGGGATCGGCGGAGTCGTCATGGGCTGCGCGGTCGCCGCGATGCACTACACCGGCATGGCTGCGGTAAGGGTTCCCGGCGAGCTGATCCAGGACTCCGCGTACATCGCGGCCTCCGTCGTGATCGGAGTGGTCGCGTCGCTGGTCGCGCTGTGGTTGTCCCAGGCCGTGGAGAGCCCGTTGATGCGGGTTCCGGCCGCTGCGATCATGGGCTGCGCGGTGGTGGCGCTGCACTACACCGGAATGGCAGGTGTGTCGGTGCACATCGATCAGTCGGTGCCCGATCCCAGCGGCATGACCGTGATGTCGCTGATGTTCCCGGGATTCATCCTCGGATTCCTCGTTCTGGCGCTCGTGCTCCTTCTCCTGCTGGCGGCGCCGAGTGACGCCGACATCGATCGTGAGGACCAGATGGCGGACTGGTCGCAACCCGTGGTGTGACGGCCCCGGAGGTCCGTGACCCGTCCGCGTGCGGGTGTCGGGGCGACGGTGAGTGCGCAGAAAGTGGATGTCCTTCACGGCGGTATCTGACCTGCACCTATAGACTCGGGTGGTTGCGAGACGTCCGCTGTCGGTGAGTCCGGAGCAGACGTTCGAGCCGAGTAGAAGAAGGAGCTCATGACCGACACCACGTTGCCGCCGGACGGGCCGGGGCACGACCGCATCGAGCCCGTCGACATCCAGCAGGAAATGCAGAGCAGCTACATCGATTACGCGATGAGCGTGATCGTGGGCCGAGCCCTGCCCGACGTGCGTGACGGTCTCAAGCCGGTCCACCGCCGGGTCCTGTACGCAATGTTCGACAACGGTTTCCGGCCGGACCGCGGTTATGTGAAGTCGGCGCGCGCCGTCGCGGAGACGATGGGCAACTATCACCCGCACGGCGATTCCTCGATCTACGACACGCTGGTGCGTCTCGCGCAGCCGTGGTCGATGCGTTATCCGCTCGTCGACGGGCAGGGCAACTTCGGTTCGCGCGGCAACGACGGTGCTGCCGCCATGCGGTACACCGAATGTCGCCTCACGCCGCTCGCGATGGAGATGCTGCGCGAGATCGACCACGACACGGTCGACTTCCAGCCGAACTACGACGGGCGCACCCAGGAACCCACGGTTCTCCCCAGCCGTATCCCCAACCTGTTGATCAACGGTTCGGGTGGTATCGCGGTCGGCATGGCGACGAACATTCCGCCGCACAACCTCGGTGAGGTTGCGGAGGCCATCTACTGGGCACTCGAGAATCACGAGGCCGACGAAGAGGCGACGCTCGCGGCGGTGATGGAGCGCGTCAAGGGCCCCGACTTCCCGACGGCGGGACTGATCACGGGTTCGCAGGGCATCCACGACGCGTACACCACGGGCCGCGGTTCGGTGAAGATGCGCGGTGTCGTGGAGATCGAGGAGGATGCGAAGGGTAAGACCAGCATCGTCATCACCGAGTTGCCGTACATGGTCAACCCGGACAACCTCATCACCTCGATCGCCGAGCAGGTGCGCGACGGGAAGATCGCCGGGATCTCCGACATCCACGACGAGTCCTCCGACCGCATCGGCATGCGCATCGTGGTGACGGTGCGTCGCGATGCGGTCGCGAAGGTCGTCCTGAACAACCTGTACAAGCACACGCAGCTGCAGACGAGTTTCGGCTGCAACATGCTGTCGATCGTCGACGGTGTGCCGCGCACGCTTCGCATCGACCAGATGATCCGGTTGTACGTCACCCACCAGATCGAGGTCATCCTCCGCCGCACCAAGTACCTGCTGCGCAAGGCCGAGGAACGTGCCCACATCCTGCGCGGGCTGGTCAAGGCGCTCGACGCCCTCGACGAGGTCATCGCGTTGATCCGCAGGTCGCAGACCGTCGACATCGCCCGCGAGGGCCTGATGAGCCTGCTCACCGTCGACGAGATCCAGGCCGATGCGATCCTCGCGATGCAGCTGCGCCGCCTCGCCGCGCTGGAACGACAGAAGATCATCGACGACCTCGCCGAGATCGAACGCGAGATCGAGGACTACAAGGACATCATCGCCAGGCCCGAGAGGCAACGCGCGATCGTCCGGGACGAACTGGTCGAGATCGTCGAGAAGTACGGCGACGACCGCCGCACGCGGATCGTGCCGGCGGACGGCGACGTGTCCGACGAAGACCTCATCGCGCGCGAGGACGTCGTCGTCACCATCACCGAGACCGGCTATGCCAAGCGCACCCGCACCGACCTGTACCGGTCGCAGAAGCGTGGCGGCAAGGGTGTCAAGGGTGCCGACCTCAAACAGGACGACATCGTCAAGCACTTCTTCGTGACCTCCACCCACGACTGGTTGCTGTTCTTCACCACGAAGGGGCGGGTGTACCGGGCGAAGGCCTACGAGTTGCCCGAGGCGAACCGCACGGCCCGTGGTCAGCACGTCGCGAACCTGCTGGCGTTCCAACCGGACGAGCGGATCCAGGGTGTCATCCGGCTCAAGACGTACGAGGACGCTCCGTACCTGGTGCTCGCCACCCGCAACGGCCTCGTCAAGAAGTCCCGGTTGTCCGATTTCGACTCGAACCGGTCCGGTGGCATCGTCGCGATCAATCTGCGTGGCGACGACGAACTCGTGGGTGCGGTGCTGTGCTCGGCCGACGACGACCTGCTGTTGGTCTCCGCGAAGGGCCAGTCGATCCGGTTCTCCGCGACCGACGAGGCACTGCGACCGATGGGTCGCGCCACGTCGGGTGTCCAGGGCATGCGGTTCAACGAGGACGACGAACTGCTGTCGTTGAACGTGGTCCGCGCCGACACCTATCTTCTGGTGGCCACGTCCGGTGGGTATTCGAAGCGCACTCCCATCGAGGACTACGTCGCGCAGGGCCGCGGCGGCAAGGGCGTGCTGACGATCCAGTACGACCGGAAACGTGGCACCCTGGTCGGTGCGATCATCGTCGACGACCACGACGAGTTGTACGCGATCACGTCCGGTGGCGGTGTCATCCGTACCGCCGCCAAGCAGGTTCGCAAGGCGGGACGCCAGACGAAGGGGGTGCGTCTGATGAACCTGGCGGAGGGCGACACGTTGCTGGCGATCGCACGCAACGCGGATGAGCCCGAGGAGACCGACGCATCCGAAGCGAAGGAGTCGTAAGTGAGCACTCCCCAGGGGCCGAACGGGGCCGAGCATCCCGGTCGGAATCCGGAGGACCGGAACGGGCACACGGTGCCGACCGAGAACGATCCGGCTCGCGCGGAATCGGCGGATGCGCCGACGGGAACCGCTCGCGGCGGCGAGGCGACGAAGAAACCGGACGAGGCGCCGGACCGTTCCGCGCCGGCGGCGAAATCCGAGCCCACCGCGCCTCCGGAGAAGCCCGCCGAGGCGGCAGGTGATTCCTCGGGCGAGGCCACGCAGGCGGTGAAGGGTGCCGCCCAGAAGCCGGCCGGTAGCGCACAGGGGGGAACACCCGCGCAGCCGAAGGTCTCGAAGCCGGAGAAGAAGCCGGCGAAGACGGGACCCGACGGGCCGGAACCGGCCCCGAAGCAGGAGCCCGGTCAGGTGACCCGGCCGGTGCAGCAGGGCCGTCCCGCGGGTGGGCAGACTCCGCCGTGGCAGCGAGGTCAGCAGGGCGGTGGTCAGCAGGGCGGTGGGAAGCCGGGTAAGGGTGGTCCGACCGGTGTGCCGCAGTCTCCGCAGAACGTGCCGCAGACCAACGTTCCGGGCGTCGGCGCGGGATCCCAGAAGGGTGGGGCACCGAAATCCCCGAACCGGCCGGGTGGTCCTTCGCAGCGTCCCGCCGCGGCGGTAACAGCACCCAAGTCCGGTCCCGCGACCGGTTCGCGGCCCGTGGTGACCGGCACGGCCGCGCCCAAGCCGACCGGCGGTCAGGGTGCCGATCGCAGTGCGGCGAAGGCCAAGGCCGCGGTGATCGACGGCCCGACCCGGCACATCGAGCGCAAGGATCTCGCGAAGGATCTGCCCGACCTGTCGTCGGTCAAGCATCCGACCCCTGCTGCGGCGGCGGCAGCGCCCGCGGCGTCCGACACCGGGCATGCCTCGCCGACGGTGATCCCGGCCGCGGAGGGCGGTGATCCGTTGCGCGCCACGGTGCAGGTGCGCCGCATCGACCCGTGGTCGATGCTCAAGGTGTCGTCGGTGATCTCCGTGTCGCTGTTCTTCGTGTGGATGATCGCGGTGGGCGTGCTCTACGGTGTGCTCGCGGGAATGGGCGTGTGGGAGCGGCTCAACAGCGCGTTCACCGACATCGTCTCGGACGCGGGCAGTGACGGGCTGATCACCGCCGGTCAGGTGTTCGGCTACGCGACGGTGATCGGTCTCGCGAACATGGTGCTGATGACGGCGTTGGTGACTCTCGGCGCGTTCATCTACAACCTCTGCACCGACCTCGTCGGCGGGGTGCAGGTCACCCTCGCCGATCCGGACTGACCTGCGGATGTGCTGCCCGACCGGGGCGATTTGGTAACTCGCGGCCCGGTCGGGTAGTGTTCCATCTCGGTTCGAGGGCCTATAGCTCAGGCGGTTAGAGCGCTTCGCTGATAACGAAGAGGTCGGAGGTTCAAGTCCTCCTAGGCCCACTCCCCGTGCCGAAAGGGCAGCCGGTATGAAGGTTCTCATCGCGGTGGGAAGCGCAGTGCTGGTGGCTTTCGGAATCGTTCGGATGCTTCGGAGCGAAGACGAATGGCACGCGGTACCCGGACGGTGAGCCGGTATCCGGGGCCTTAGCTCAGTTGGTAGAGCGCTGCCTTTGCAAGGCAGATGTCAGGAGTTCGAATCTCCTAGGCTCCACAGTTGAATATGCAGGTAGAGGGCGTTTTCCCGGATCCGGGAAGATGCCCTTTCCGCATTTCCGGCGGCACCCCTCCGGGGTCCCGAGCGAACGTATCGTTCGCTCTACTGGTTCGAGCGCACGGTACATTCGCTCGAACGGACGCGGATGCGGATGCGGATGCGGCGGTGTTTCACGTGAAACGGCGGCTGTACGACGTCGCGTAGTAAATGGCCTATCCTGGCACCGTGCCCACCGATCGGATCCTTCTGGCGCGGTTGCGCGGTGGGTTCGTGGGCGCCACGTCCGGTGCGGTCGGTATCGCCGCGCACGCACTCGGTGGTGGCGGTCTTCCGGGGCAGGGCACGGCTGTCCTGCTCGTCGCCGCGGCAGTCGTGGCGGGAACGATCGCCGCGAGCACCCGGATTCCCGTCGTCGTGATCCTCGCTGCCGGTCAGGTCCTCGGACACGGCACTTTCACGCTCGGGTCCGGGCATGCGCACGCGCCGAGCCCCGCCATGATTGCGGCGCATGTCGCGGCTGTCGGCGTCGCGGCGCTGCTGGTGTCCGGCGCCGAACGCGGGTGTCGCCTTGCAGTGAGCGCGGTGGGCAGACTCGTCCGGAACGTCCTGACCGTCCCCGCCTGGCAGGTGCCCGCGACCGTTCCGGTTCCCGAACGTCCCGACCGGCTCCGGGCCGTCGTCGCGCTCGTCGGTCGGTCCGTTCGTGGACCACCCGCCGTCACGGTCTGACAGCCCGTTCACCTCCGCCGCACCCGGGTGCGGCGGCGATGCGCGCATGCGCGCCCGACTTCCGGAGACACCGTGACCGTTCGTTCCTCCCGTACCTCCTTCGTTCTTCCCGCGGCCGCCGCCGTGGCGACCCTGCTCACCGCGTGCGGTGCGACCGATACCGCTCCGGCCGATGCGCTGAGTGTGTCGGCCGCGTGGGCCAAGGCCGCTGACGACGGCATGACCGCCGCGTTCGCCGACCTGCAGAACACAGGCGACTCCGATCTGCACATCGTGTCCGTCGACAGCGCGGTCGCGCGCAGCACCGAGCTCCACGAGATGGTCTCCGACGGTGCCGGGGGCATGGTGATGCAGGAGAGCGACGAGGGATTCGTCGTTCCCGCCGGCGGCACCCACCGGCTCGCGCCCGGCGGAGACCACATCATGTTCATCGGTCTGCTCGCGCCGCTCACTCCTGGTACCGACGTGCCGATCACCGTGACGTTCGCCGATGGCTCGGCCGTGGAGTTCTCGGCGCAGGTCCGTGACTATGCGGGCGCGCAGGAGGACTATGCACCCGGCCACGGTGAACCGGCAGGCCACGATGAGTGAGTTCAGCCGTCGCCGACTCCTCGGTACGTCGGTCGCTGCACTGGGGGTCGTGGGGCTGGGTGCTGCCGGAGCAGGTGTCGCCGCGGCCGCCCGGGAACCCGAGCGGATGGGAACCCGTACCGTGCCGTTCGACGGTGACCACCAGGCCGGAATCGACACCGAACCCCAGGCGTTCGCGGCGTTCGTCGCACTCGACCTGCATCCGGAGGTGGATCGGTCCGCGCTGATCGGGGTCATGAAGGTGTGGGTAGCCGATGCCCGTCGACTCACCCGCGGCGAGCCCGCGCTCGGCGACACCGAACCGGAGCTCGCCGTCGATCCGGCACGGTTGACCGTCACCGTCGGGTACGGTCCGGCCGTGTTCGACGCGGCCGGGCTCGCCGCGCAGCGACCGACGTGGTTGCGACCGCTACCCGCGTTCTCGGTGGATCGGCTCGAGGACCGCTGGTCGGGAGGCGATCTGCTGCTGCAGGTGTGTGCCGACGACCCGATGGTCGTGTCCCACACCGTGCGGACTCTGATCAAGAGCGTGCGGTCTCGGGCGACGGTGCGCTGGACCCAGCGCGGGTTCCGTCATGCCGTCGGTACGCGGCCCGATGGCATGACCATGCGCAACCTCATGGGGCAGGTCGACGGCACCGTCAATCCCGATCCGGCGACACCGGATTTCGCGCGTCAGGTGTGGAACACGGGTGAGCCCGCGTGGCTGGCCGGTGGAACCTCGCTGGTGTTGCGCAGGATCCGCATGGAACTGGACACGTGGGACGAACTCGATCCCCCCGCGCGTGATCTCGTGATGGGCAGGCGTCAGTCGGACGGGTCGCCGCTCACCGGAAGCGACGAGTTCGACGACGCCGACTTCGATGCGCTCGACGCAAACGGTCTCGAGGTGATCCCACCGCAGTCGCATGTCGCGCGGGCCCGTCCCCGCCACGGCGACGAACGGTTCCTGCGTCGCGGCTACAACTACGACGACGACGGCGTCGGCCTGCTGTTCGCGGCCTACCAGGCCGATGTCGATCGTCAGTTCGTTCCGGTGCAGCGGCGTCTCGACGAGTTCGACGCGCTGAACACGTGGACCACACCGGTGGGGTCGGCGGTGTTCGTCCTGCCACCCGGATGCGGACCGGACGGCTACCCGGGAGATCGTCTGCTGGACGGGTGACCGAAACCGGATTCGGATCCGGAGTGCCGGGGCTACCCTGATGTGTGTGACCGGGGTTACACGACAACATCAGGAACGTCAGGGGTTCGCATCGCTGCGGGAGGGCGGTCTCAACTGGGACGCCTTCCCGCTGCGCCTCTTCGCGAAGGGCAACGGCAAGTCCTGGGACCCGCTCGACCTGGATTTCTCCCGCGACGGCGAGGACTGGGCCGGGCTGAATTCCGAGCAGCAGCGCAGTTCGACGTATCTCGTCGCCCAGTTCGTCGCCGGAGAGGAGGCCGTGACGCAGGACATCCGGCCGTTCATCGCTGCGATGGCCGCGGAGGGCCGGATCGGCGACGAACTGTATCTGACGCAGTTCTGTTTCGAGGAGGCCAAACACACGCAGGTGTTCCGGCTGTGGATGGATGCCGTCGGGTTGACGTCGGACCTACACCCGTACGTCGCCGACAATCCCTTCTATCGCCAGTTGTTCTACGAGGAGCTTCCGCACTCGCTGCGTCTGCTGGAGACGGATCCGTCGCCCGCCAACCAGGTTCGGGCGAGCGTGACCTACAACCACGTCATCGAGGGCAGTCTCGCGCTCACCGGCTACTACGCGTGGCAGAAGGTGTGCACCACCCGCGGAATCCTGCCGGGCATGCAGCAACTGGTGCGGCGTATCGGCGACGACGAGCGACGCCACATGGCATGGGGCACGTTCACCTGTCGTCGACACGTCGCGGCCGACGATTCCAACTGGACTGTGGTGCAGGAGCGGATGAACGAACTGTTGCCGCTCGCGCTCGGCATGATCGGGTGGGTCAACGACCGGTTCGACGAGCAACCCTACGGACTCGACTCCGACGAGTTCGTCTCGTACGCGGCCGACCGTGCCCGGAGGCGACTCGGTGCCATCGAGTCGGCGCGCGGCCGACCCGTCGAGGAGATCGACCTCGACTTCTCGCCGGAGACACTCGAGGAGAAGTTCGGGGCGGAGGATGCCGCCGAACTCGAGACCCTGACCGTGACCGAGGGGTGACGGAGCCGGGAGCGACGCGGTCGGGGCGACGAATTCGATCATTCGATCAGAGGAACAGTGCGAGCGCCACGAGCACGATGATCACCGTCGCGGCGCCGGCGAGCAGGTAGGTCTTGGCTGCGACGCGGGGTTCGGTGCCGGGCTCCACGTCGGTGACGTCGAGGGGTTCCGACGCGCCCGGTCCCGGTTCGGTGCCGGTGATCGGTAATTCGGTTTCCACGCGGGCCGCCGCTTCGCGCATGCGTGCCAGACCACCGGTGAGAACATCGGTCTCGTCGTAGGACGGGGGAAGTCCGATACGTGCGTTGCTCACCCGGGCGGGAGTGAACCCGGTCGCGAGGATCGCTGCGCCGAGGGCAGCGGTCTGTTCGGGGCCGGGACCGACGAGGCTGCGCACCATCAGTTTCGTCGACAGGCTGTTGGCGATCTCCTGCACGTGGGTCCGGTCGCGTGCCACGAGGCCGTCGCCCATGACGACGACGGCATCGAGGTTGTCGGGCATCCACCCGAACGAGCCGAGTGCGGTAGCGAGTTGCGCTGCCGGCGACGGCGCGCCTTTCGACGTCACCCGGAATGCCTTGCCGACGGGGATGCCGGAGCGGACGAGTGTGACGGTGGATCCGGCATCGTCGATGTGATAGACCCCGACGAGTTGCCCTGGGGTTTCGGAGATTTCGGAGGCGTACCAGCTGGCGGCAGCCTGCGCGTCGGAGGTCAGATCGACGTGCCGCAGGTCTGCGTAGTCGAGGGCGGCGCGTAGCGCCGCGACGGTCGCGGGATCCCAGTACGACGGGTAGGTGGCGGTGTATCCGGGGTCGGTGTCGTGGTCCATGCCACCGAAGGTCGGCAGTGGGTGGCATTCGGAGAGCAGGCAGTGGACGGCGGTGGCCATCGCGTCTTCGGCGCGGTACACCCGTCCGTCGTTGGCGGTGACGCCGGCGGGATCGCCCACGCGGGGAAGGAATCCGGTGAGGGTGCGTGCTTCGTCGAGGTGGCGGGCGGAACCGCCGAGTGCGGGGGTCTCGTCGTGGTCGATGTGCAGGACGGTGTCGCGGGCGATCACGACGGGATCGGGTGTGCCGGGTTCGTTCGACGCGACCACCGCGGTGGACACGACGCTTCCGATCCGGAGTCCGACGCCGATTGCCATGACGATCCTTCCGTAACGATTCGCTCACATCCTGCTCTTCGCGGCCGGTTCGGTGGTGGTGCCGCGCCGATGTGGACGTTACTGTGCAAAGTTTCTGTGTGCTGCCCTCCGGTTCGGGAGGGTCGTCGTTCGGCGCATCGTGTTCCCGGCTGCGGGGGAGCGAAACTTACCGATGGGTAAATTTGGTGTTACAGTGCATACCGCCGTGATGGGCGGCACAAATTCCTGAACATGTTGGAGGGATCATGGCGGTGGGTCGCGCCCGGAAGTGGGGGGTGTCCGCAGCACTGTCTGCGGCTCTGGTCGGCGGAGCGTTGACCGCGCCCGCCGTCGCGCACGCGGAGGGCGATTTCTATCAGCCGCCCGCGGTGCTCGATGGCGAGTCCGGTGATCTGATCCGCACCGAACCCTCCACCGTTCCGCTGAGCATTCCCACCGGTGACGGCCAGTTCCCCGCCCAGGGCACCCGGTTGCTGTACCGCAGTCTCGACGCGAACGGGGCGCCCAACGCCGTCAGTGGCACCTACCTCGAGCCGTCCGTGCCGTGGAACGGGCCCGGCGAGCGCCCCCTCGTCGTCGTCGCACCCGGCACCCAGGGGCAGGGCGACCAGTGCGCACCGTCGAAGGTGTTGAACAGCATCGTGCAGTACACACCGCCGCTCGACGTGTTCTCCGAGTACGAGATCATCTCGATCGACGCGATGCTCCTGCAGGGCATGGCAGTGGTCGTCACCGACTACGACGGCCTGGGAACACCCGGCCACCACACGTACGTCAACCGGCTCGCCGAGGCCCACGCCGTCCTCGACGCGGCACGTGCGGCGCAGGCGCTGCCCGACACGTCCATTCCCGCCGACGGGCCGGTCGGCCTGTTCGGATACTCGCAGGGTGGCGGCGCGGTCGCCGCGGCGGCCGAACTCGCCCCGAGCTACGCTCCCGAACTCGACCTCCAGGGTGTGTACGCGGGTGCACCGCCGGCCGACCTGCTGGAAACGCTCAAGCAGATCGACGGCACGGCGCTGACCGGCGCGATCGGATACACGATCAACGGCCTCTCCGAGGCGTACCCGCAGGTGCACGACATCATCGATTCGGAGGTCACCGACAAGGGAAGGGACATGCTCGGGGCCGTCGCGAACCAGTGCCTTCTCGAGACGATGGTGACGTTCGGTTTCCAGCGCACCAGCGAGTACACGCGGACCGGTGAATCGCTCGATGCCGTGGTGGCGCGCACCCCGGAGATCTTCGAACTCCTCGACGCCCAACGTATCGGCCGGGTGAAGCCCGAGGTGCCGGTGCTCGTGCAGCACGGCACACAGGACGACATCGTCCCGTTCGGTCAGGGCCGCCAACTCGCGGTCGACTGGTGTGCACTGGGCGCGACAGTCCAGTTCTCGTCGAACACGACACCGCCGATCCTCCCCGGACTCGCCGTCAACCACGCGCTGCCGATGATCGCGGGTCTCCCCGAGTCCGTCAGCTACATGAACGATCGCTTCGCCGGTGTCCCGGCGCCGTCGAACTGCGGGGCGTTCTGACCGGCAGGCCTCGGTGACGATCAGGTCCCGCGCCCGAATCGGGCGCGGGACCTGATCTGTTCCGGATCCATGGCTGTTCCGGATCCATGGCTGTTCCGGATCTGTTCGGGGTCAGGATGATCCGACCGGCAGATGCCGCGCGACGTTCTCGTGCGGCGACGGCCCCGACTCCCACTCGGCGATCCACGGTCCCGTCCCGTCGCTGGGGTCGAGCACTCCGTTCTCGAGCCAGGTGTACCGTGACCCGAGAACATCGTGGGCGATACGCCGATCGGGATCGTCGGTGTTGTCCCACAGCGCATCGAAGAGCGCGTCGACCCTTGCGCGTGACTGCCGACAGAAGGCATCGGCCAGTTCGCGGGCACCGTCCGCGCCGGGATGACTGTCGGCGCGTTGCCGTTCCGCTCGCACGCAGGACGCCGACATCGCGAACAGTTCGGCGCCGATGTCGACGATGCGGCCGAGGAAGTTCTGCCGCTTCTCGAGTCCGGCCTGCCACCGTGCCATGCCGTAGAAGGTGCATCGTGCCAGTCGTCGGCTGCTGCGCTCGACGTAACGCAGATGCGGTGCGAGCGGACCGAACTCGGAATACGAGTGAGGGATCTGTCCTTTTCCGGCGACGAGCTTGGGCAGCCACTTCGCGTAGAAGCCGCCGGCCTTCGCGGCGGCCCTGGCCTTCGCCTCGGTGCTCGCCTTCGGATCCGCGAGGTCCCCGGCGGCCCGCAGGTGCGCGTCGACCGCCTCGCGCGCGATGAGCAGTCGCATGATCTCGCTGGACCCCTCGAAGATGCGGTTGATCCGCAGATCCCGCATCAGTCGCTCGGTGGGTACCGCTCGTTCCCCGCGCGCCGCAAGGGATTCCGCGGTCTCGTACCCGCGACCACCCCGGATCTGGACGAGTTCGTCGGCGATCCGGCAACCCATCTCGCTGGCCCACAGCTTCGCCAGGGCCGCTTCGATCCGGATGTCGTTGCGGTGTTCGTCGGCCATCCGCCCGGACAGTTCGACGATGGAGTCGAGCGCGTACGTGGTGGCGGCGATGAACGCGATCTTCGCGGCCACCGCCTCGTGCTCGCCGACCGGCCGGCCCCACTGCACGCGTTCCGTCGACCATTCGCGGGAGATCTTCAACGCCCATTTCCCGGCGCCCGCACACATCGCGGGAATCGCGAGACGACCCGCGTTGAGGGTGGTCAGCGCGATCTTCAGACCGTCGCCCTCGCCGCCGATCAGGTTCTCGCGCGGCACCCGAACCCGGTCGAGACGGGTGACGCCGTTCTCGATTCCCCGCAACCCCATGAACGCATTGCGGTGCTCGACGGTGATGCCGGGCGAATCGGCCTCGACGACGAACGCCGAGATCCCACCCCGATGTCCCTCGCTGCGGGGAACACGGGCCATGACGACGAGCAACTCGGCGATCACCCCGTTGGTGGTCCACAGTTTGACCCCGTCGAGTTCGTAGGCGGTGCCGTCGTCGACGGGCGTGGCGGTGGCCGCCAGCCGCGCCGGATCGGAGCCCACGTCGGGCTCGGTGAGCAGAAACGCCGAAATCGCGCCGCGCGCGCATCGCGGCAGGAAGGCGGCCTTCTGTTCGGGGGTGCCGGCGAGTGCGAGGGGTTCGGGCACACCGATGGACTGGTGTGCGGACAGCAGTGCGCCGAGGCTCGCGTGCACGCTCGCGACCAGCGTCAACGCCCGATTGTAGGCGACCTGGGAGAGTCCGAGCCCGCCGTATTCGTCGGGAATCTTCATGCCGAAGCAGCCGAGTTCGGCGAGACGAGCGACGTATTCGTCGGGGATCCGCGCGTCCCGTTCGATGCGTTCGCCGTCCATCTCCGTGCACGCCGCGCGCAGCGACGTGAGGAACTGTTCGGTGTGCGCGTCCTCGTCGGGTGTGGGTCGCGGGAACGGGTGCACGAGATCGAGCGTCAGGCGTCCGAGGAACAGTTCCTTCGCGAACGACGGCTTCGTCCAGTCACGTTCACGTGATTCCTCGGCGAGTGCGCGCGCCTGTTCTTCGGTGACACGTTGTTCGGTGACACGAGTGGATCGCGCCATGGGTATCCCTCCCCGGAAGGTGGTCCTACCGGCGAGTATCCCCATGTTCGGTGATGTCGACCACCGGAACCGACGATCGATACCGGGCGGTAACCCGCGGCGGTCGCGGGTAACGGTCCGGTTCCGACTCAGCTCTCGGCGGGCACGTCCTCCGCAGCCACCGGCCGCGGCTGCACGCGCGGGGGTTCCGCCGCGACCGGCGGGTGCGAACTGCGCCGACTGCGGGAGAACACGAGACCGCCGAGGGCGACGGCACCGATGGCGCCGGCGACGATCAGCGTCGTACGGCCCTTGCGGCGCGGCTTCTCACCCTCGGACTTCGCCGCTTTCGACAGCGACTTCGCCTTCGTCACCGCCTTCGATTTCGACACCGCCTCGGACTTGGACACCGCCTTCGATTTCGATGCGGAAACGGCGTCCTCGAGCAGCGGAACCACCTCGTCGCGCGCCCGTTGGGCGGCTTCCTGCCGGGCCCGACGTGCCCGCGCGGCGAGATCCTTCGTGACGTCGATGCCCTTGCGGGCGACGAACAGGCCGGCCGCCGTCGAACCCTGCGCGAGCGCGACCGCGCCCTCACCGGCGACGCGCAGCGCACCGCCGAGGCTGCTGGTGTCGTCGATCGGATGTACGAGGTCTGCCGCGGCACTGTCGGGTCGGGACTCGCTCACACTCGTCATACGCCCTACAGTGCCACACGCGCCGGGTGTGAGTGGATGGACCGTGACGTCCGGAACATCCGGGGATGGCACCATGGGGGAGTGACTTCACCGCTTCAGACAGCTACCGCAACCCTGCACACCAACCGCGGCGACATCGTCATCGCGCTGTTCGGCAACCACGCGCCGAAGACCGTCGAGAACTTCGTCGGCCTCGCGGACGGTTCCAAGGAATACAAGACGGCCAACGCCAAGGGTGAGAAGAGCGGCCCGTTCTACGACGGCGCGATCTTTCACCGCGTCATCGACGGCTTCATGATCCAGGGTGGCGACCCCACCGGCACCGGACGTGGTGGCCCGGGCTACCAGTTCGGCGACGAGTTCCATCCCGAACTGCAGTTCGACCGCGGCTACCTGCTGGCGATGGCGAACGCCGGCCCGGGCACCAACGGCTCGCAGTTCTTCATCACGGTCGGCCCCACCCCGCACCTGAATCGACGGCACACCATCTTCGGTGAGGTCGTCGACCCCGCCTCGCAGAAGGTCGTCGACGCCATCGCCACCACCTCCACCGATCGCGGCGACCGTCCGGTCGACGACGTGGTCATCAACAGCATCACCATCGCCTGAGAGATTTCATGAACAACCCCGGCTGGGGCGCTTCGGCCGAGGGGGGCGGCCTCCCGCCCCAGCCGCGGTGCGTCCGTCATCCCGACCGTCCCACCCTGCTGTCCTGCACCCGGTGCGGACGACCCTTCTGCACCGAATGCCTGCAACCGGCTTCGGTCGGGCACCAATGTGTCGACTGTGTCGCGCAGGGGCATCGCAGTGTTCCCACCGCCCGCACCGTCGCCGGTGCGCCGGTGCGCACCGACCGGCCGACGCCGATCGTCACCTATGTGCTGCTCGCGCTGAACGTGCTGGTCTTCGCGATCACCGCGATGCAGTCCGGCAGCGTCCTGAACAACGAGCGGTCGTCGCAGTTGTTCGTGGACTGGGGACTGTATCCGCCGTACATCGTGTACGGCGGCGAATACGTCAGGTTGCTCGGCAGCGGATTCCTCCACTTCGGTCTCATGCACCTCGCCGTGAACATGTTCGCGTTGTGGATCATCGGCCGCGACACCGAGATCGTTCTCGGCCGGCTCCGCTACCTCGGTGTGTATCTCGTGTCGATCCTCGGCGGGTCGACGGCCGTGATGTTCCTGCAGACCGAGGCCCTCACCGCCGGTGCGTCCGGCGCGGTGTTCGGTCTCCTCGGCGCCCAGACGGTGATCCTGCTGCGGCTGCGTCGCAGCCCCACCCCGGTGCTCGTCGTGATCGCACTGAACGTGTTCATCAGCCTCACCATCCCCGGCATCTCGCTCGCGGGGCACCTCGGCGGGCTGGCAGCCGGTGCCGCCGCGACCGCCGCATTCCTGTACGGGCCGCAGCTGCTCGGCGCGGGACGGGACCGCGACCGGATCGTCCGGACCGGGTGGGTCGCGTTCGGCGTGGTCACCGCGGTGACCCTGGCCCTCGTCACGCTCTCGGTGCTGCAGCCGAGCGTGTGACCTGGTTACTCCGGCACCAGGCCACGGGCGGCGAGCACGTCGAAGACGTCACGCGGGTCGGTACCCAACTCCCAGCGCCCGAAGATCAGCAGCCCTTCGCTGCCGGTGGAGGGGTCGACGACGTCGATCTCGAGCATCGGGACGCGACGACCCAGCCGCGGATACTGCACGATCCGCACGCGGGTCAGTGCGCTGCGCGGGTACTCGCGTCGACCGGTCAGCCGGGTCGCGGCGATCCCGGTGTCGCCGGGGAGAACCTCCAGTCGGGGACGTTGCCGGGCTGCGAAGGCGGCCATCGCCAGGGCCAGCAACCCGGCGGCGCCGACCAGTGCCCGACCCACCGCGTCGGGCACGGCGGCAACCGCGGCGACGAGCAGAACACCGCCGCCTGCGGCGAGTGCGCCGAGCGCCGCGGGCCGCGTCGACCACCGAGCTGCAGTGTCGCTCATGCGCCCGCCCGTCGGGTTGTGCACAGGGTTGTCCACAGGTGGGGATGAATCACAGGTGTGTAATCCACGAGGGGTGACGTGGTCAGCGCCATTTCATGGTCATGATCAGTCCGGCGACCATGAACCCGAAACCGATCAGGAAGTTGTAGGCGCCGAGCGAGTTCATCCACGAGATCTGTTCCGCAGCCAGGTAGTACACCACCAGCCACAGAAGACCCAGGACCATCAGGGCCAACATCACCGTCACGTACGCGGTGCTCGACGGTGCAGCCTTGACCTTCACCGGTGTCCGGCTCACGGGCCTCGCCGCGTGATCGGTCTTCTTCCGTACCTTCGACTTGGGCATGGTTCCTCGCTCGTACGACTCCGCACTCCCGGGGGCGGACGGAGTAGGTTGGGCATCTACCTGTGCATGTCTGTGCACACACGCTGTTCCGTACACGCTAACGCAGAAGCCGCACCGGAGGTTCGCCGTGTCGACCTGGACGTTCCGTCGCGTGGCCTGGGGTTCCGCGACGCTCGCCGTCTGTCTCGTCGCGGGACTGCTCCTCGGTACCACCCGCGGGGCATCCCACGGTGACGAACTGCGGGTCGGGGACTCCCCGCGCCTGTCCGACCTCGTGCGCGCTGCTCAGGCGGAAGCGGACGGACTCGCCGCCACCCGCGACTCGTTGAGCGCCGACGTGTCGGAACTGCAGGATCACACCGCTGCAACCGACGACGACGTCGCCGGAGTGCTCGCCGAACTCGAGGCTCTCGAGGATCCCGCGGGACTGACCGCGCGGCGCGGTCCGGGGGTGACGATCACCCTCACGGACGCCCCGCGCGGCGCCGACGGACGGTATCCGTCGGATGCGTCGCCCGATGATCTCGTCGTGCACCAGCAGGACGTGCAGAGCGTCCTCAACGCGGTGTGGTCGGGCGGCGCCGAGGCGGTGTCGATGCAGGATCAGCGGATCGTCGCGACGTCCGCGCCGCGCTGTATCGGTAACACCCTGCTGCTGCACGGCCGCACCTATTCGCCGCCGTACGTCGTCACCGCGCTCGGGGATCCCGCCCGCATCATCGCCGCGCTGGACGCCGAGCCCGGCATCCGCGTGTACAAGCAGTACGCGAGCCGGTACGGGCTGGGGTTCACCCAGCAGCCGGGCACCGACCTGACCGTCCCCGCGTACACCGGAGGTGCGTCCGCTCGGTGACCGGTACCCGGATCGGGCCGGGACCGGCGGGTACGCTGCCTCCATGCGCATCCTCGTCGTCGACAACTACGACAGCTTCGTGTTCAACCTGGTGCAGTATCTGGGCCAGCTCGGAACGCGGGCCGAGGTGTGGCGCAACGACGACGAGCGTCTCACCGGTCCGGGTGCTCTCGCACAGGTCGTCGACGAGTTCGACGGAATCCTGCTCAGCCCGGGTCCCGGCACCCCCGAACGCGCCGGTGCGAGCATCGACCTGGTGAAGGCATGCGCGGCGTCCGGGACACCTCTGCTCGGGGTGTGCCTCGGTCACCAGTCCATCGGTGTCGCGTTCGGGGCGACCGTCGACCGCGCCCCCGAACTCCTGCACGGCAAGACCAGCGTCGTGCACCACAACGGAACCGGGGTGCTGGCGAATCTGCCCGACCCGTTCACCGCCACCCGCTACCACTCGCTGACGGTGCTGCCGGAGACGGTGCCCGCCGAACTCGAACCGACCGGGCACACCGACACCGGCATCATCATGGCGCTACGCCACCGCGAACTACCGATCCACGGCGTCCAGTTCCACCCCGAGTCGGTACTCACCCAGGGCGGACACCGGATGCTCGCGAACTGGCTCGCCGTGTGCGGGGAGGCGCCGGCAGAAACCCTCGTCGCCCGGCTCGAGGCCGAGATGGCTCGCGCGCTCGACGGCGGGGCCGCCTGACCCACCTCCGATGGTGTGAGCGGCCGACCACCTCCGATGGTGTGAGCGGCCGACCACCTCCGATGGTGTGAGCGGCCGACCACCTCCGGTGGTGCGAGCGAACGTATCGCTCACTCCGATCAATCGATCGAACGGTACATTCGCTCAGTCCCGACGGAGGAGGGCACACCGCCCACACCGACGGAGGAGAGGTCAGCGGATGCCGAGTACGCCCACCCCGACGGTGACGGTGCCGGACTTGGAGATCTCCGATCCCGGAGGTTGCTGCTGAGTGATCACCGTGCCGACCAGTCCCGCGTCGAGCGTCGCTTCCCGGGTCTGCACCAACTGGGCGGCAGAACCCGTCCAGCCCGCGGCACGGAGAGCCGACAGCGCCTCCGACACCGACCTGTTCGTCAGTACGGGCATCTCGATGCGGTCGCCGTTGGACACCGAGACCGTGACGGTCGTGCCCTGGTCGGCATTCGCGCCGCCGGCCGGGCTCGTGGACACCACGGTGCCGGCCGTCTGACCGGAATCGATCTCCTGGACGACGACCTCGAACCCGGCGCCCTCGATGTTGTCGCGGGCGACGTCCTCGGTCTGACCGACGACGTTCGGCACCCGCACCTGTTCGGGGCCGGAACCGAGGGTGATCGTCACCTCACCGTCGACCTCGATGCTCGCCCCCGACGACGGGTTCTGTTCGACGACCTTGTCGACGTCGTCGGCGTCGGACGCCGCGGTCTGCACGTTCGGGTCGAGTCGCAAACCCACGTCGCGGAGTGCCTGTTCGGCCTTGTCCTGAGTCATTCCGGTCAGTCGCGGGATCTGGACCTGCGCCGGCCCGGTGGAGACCTCGAGCGTCACGGTGGATCCCTCGTCGGCCTGCGAACCGGCGACGGGTCGGGTGTTGACGACGTTGCCCTCCGCCACCACCGCATCCGGTTTGTCCTGCACGGACACCCGGAATCCTGCGTTCTGCAGTTGCGTCTCGGCGGCCTCCGCGGCGAGATTGCGGACGTCGGGCACCGTCACCTGCGCGGTCGAGGAACCGGGACCCAGCGACCACAGGAACACACCGACGATGCCGACGACCACGACCGCCGCGACACCCAGCAGCACACGTTTGAGGACGGCGCCGCTGCCACCGGAGTCGTCGTCGTTCCCGGACGCGCCACCGGCGGGCGCCGCGGCGACCCGCTGATGCCGGCCGGTGTTCGGGTCCGCATCGTCGATCAGGGTCGTACGGTCCTCGTCGGTCATCACCATCGGCGCACTCGGGCGCTGCCCGCTGAGTACGCGGATGAGGTCGCTGCGCATCTCCGCGGCGGACTGGTAGCGGTTGGCGGGGTTCTTCGCCATCGCCTTGAGGATCACCGAGTCGAGCTCCGGCGGGACCGACGGATTCACCGACGACGGCAGCGGCGGATCCTCCCGGACGTGCTGGTATGCGACGGCGACCGGGGAGTCGCCCTTGAACGGGGGTTCTCCGGTGAGAATCTCGAAGAGCACGCATCCCACGGAGTACACGTCCGAACGCGCATCGACCTGCTCGCCGCGCGCCTGCTCGGGCGACAGGTACTGGGCGGTGCCGATCACGGCGGCGGTCTGCGTCATGGGGCTCGAGGCATCGGAGATCGCGCGGGCGATCCCGAAGTCCATGACCTTCACCGCGCCCGCCTTGTTGATCATGACGTTGGCGGGCTTCACGTCGCGGTGCACGATCATGTTGCGGTGGCTGAAGTCCAGCGCCGCACACACGTCGGCGATGACCTCCATCGCCCGTTTCGGTGACATCGGACCGGTCGACCGGACGATGTCGCGGAGCGTGTCACCTTCCACGTACTCCATGACGATGTACGGCAGCGGCCCCGATTCGGTTTCGGCTTCGCCGGTGTCGTAGACAGCGACGATCGCCGGATGATTCAGGGCCGCCGCGTTCTGCGCCTCGCGGCGGAACCGCAGATAGAACGTGGGGTCGCGCGCCAGGTCGGCGCGCAGCACCTTGATCGCGACGTCGCGCCCCAGCCGGAGATCCCGCGCGAGGTGCACCTCGGACATTCCACCGAATCCGAGGATCTCACCCAGCTCGTAGCGGGAGGAGAGCTTGCGCGGGGTCGTCATGAGGTTCCTAGTGGGTCCGTCGGTCCGGTGTCGGTACCGTTGCTTGCTTCAGGATTCGTGTTGCTGTCCGAGCCCCCGTCTTCGGAACCGCCGTCCGTGCCTCCGGCCTCGGGTTCGCCCCCCTCGAGCGCCGTGTCGGTGGTCGTGGTCACCTCGGTGGTGGTGGTGACCGGTGCGGTGGTCGTGGTCGTGGTGGGCTCGGTGGTCGTCGGTGCCGTCGTCGTGGTCGTCGGCGCCACCGTGGTCGTGGTCGTCGGCATCGGTTCGAGCGTGGTCGGCTCCACCGGCGGCGGCACAGGAACCTCCTGTGTCGTGGTCCGCGTCGTGGTCTCCGGCGGCCTCGTCGTGGTGGTCGTCGGTGCCGTCGTCGTCAACTGCGTGGTCGGTGACGGACCCGTCGTGGGCTCGTCGTCGTCGCCTCCACCGAACAACACGACGCCGAGCGCGATGAGTGCGAGCACGATCGCGGCACCCGCCGCCCACATCAGGGCCTTCGGGCTCGGTGACCGGCCATCACCGCCGTTCGCGCCGGTCGGCGGGGCGTTGTTTCCGCCGACCGGAGGTTGCCCCGTCGTTCCCGGATTCGGGGACGACGCGTATGCGGTGGGTGCATACTGGCGGGCCGACGGCGGAGGCTGCGACGAACTCAACGGCACCGTCGTCGTCGCGCCCGGCACGCCCGGAGGAAGCACGCGCGTCGCGCTGGTCACCGGCGGCACGTTTCCGGGTGGCGGCGCCGGCCGTCCCCCACGGACAGCGGCGACCGCGTTCGCGAACTCCCCGCCGCTGGAGTACCGCTGCGCCGGGTCCTTCGCCATCGCGATGTCGATGAGGTCGCGGACCTCGTGCGGCAGTTCCGCGGGAAGCGGCGCCGGGGTTTCCTGCACGTGCTTCATCGCGACGGTGACGACGCTGTCGCCGAGGAACGGGCGGCGACCCGACAACGCTTCGTACCCGACCACGGCCAGCGAGTACACGTCGCTCGCCGACGTCGCCTCCTGACCCAGCGCCTGCTCGGGCGCGATGTACTGGGCGGTGCCCATGACCATCCCGGTGCGGGTCACCGGCGATGCGTCGACGGCCTTCGCGATCCCGAAGTCGGTGATCTTCACCTGTCCCGTCGGGGTGATGAGGATGTTCCCGGGTTTGACGTCGCGGTGCACGACCCCGGCGTTGTGCGCGGCCTGCAACGCGCGGCCCGTCTGCTCGAGCATGTCGAGGGCCTGCGGCAACGACAACCGGCCCACCCGGGACAGCACCGCATTCAAGGGTTCGCCGTGCACGAGTTCCATCACCAGGTACGCGATGGATTGGCCTTCGCCGTCCTCCGTCTCGCCGTAGTCGAACACCCCGGCGATACCAGGGTGGTTGAGTTGGGCGGTGGTGCGGGCCTCCATCCGGAACCGTGTCAGGAAGTCCTGGTCACCGGACAGTTCCGCCTTGAGTACCTTGACCGCCACCCGCCGGTCGAGTCGTGTGTCGAGCCCTTCCCACACCTGACCCATACCGCCGGTGGCGATGAGCCGCTGCAGGCGATAGCGGTCGGCGATCATGGCGCCGCTGTACAAAGCCATGTCAGCCTCCCTGTAATCCGGCCGCGATCACGGCCCGTCCGATTGGAGCGGCAACCGACCCGCCGGTTGCAGCGAGAGCGCGGTCACCGCCGTCCTCCACGATCACCGCGACAGCGACCGTCGGCTGCTGTGCGGGTGCGAAGGCGATATACCACGTGTGCGGCGGAGTGTTGCGCGGATCGCTGCCGTGCTCGGCGGTTCCCGTCTTCGACGCGATCTGCACACCGGGGACAGCGCCCTGCCCACCCGACCACTGTTCGGACCCGAGCATCAGTTCGGTCAGTGTCGCCGCGACCGCCGGATCCATCGCCTGCCCCATCGATTCGGGTGTGGTCTCCTCCAGCACCGACAGGTCGGGGCCCTCGAGTCGGTCCACGAGGTAGGGCTGCATCCGTACTCCGCCGTTCGCGACGGTCGCCGCGATCACGGCGTTCTGCAGCGGCGTCAGGGCGACGTCGCGCTGGCCGATCGCGGACTGGCCGAGCGCCGCGGAGTCCGGGATGGCTCCGAGGGTGCTGGGGGCGACCGCCAGCGGAACATCCATCGCCTCGCCGATACCGAACGCTTCCGCCTGCTCCATGAGGCCTTCACGCCCCGTGTTCAGGCCCATTTCGACGAACGCGGTGTTGCAGGACCGCGCGAACGCCTCCCGCAGGGACACCGTGGGGGCGTCTCCGCAGTGTTCGCCACCGTAGTTCTCGAGTGTCGTCGCCGTGTCGGGCAGGGTGATCTGCGCGGCGGCCGTGAGTTGCGTGTCGGGCGTGACGCCCGATGCGAGCGCAGCGGCGGTACCGACGACCTTGAACGTCGAACCCGGTGGGTACGTCTGGGAGATCGCGCGGTTCACCATCGGCATGTCGGGATCGGCGTTCAGTTCGTCCCACGCCGCGGACGTGGCCGCACCGTCGTGCCCCGACAGTCGGTTCGGGTCGTAGCTGGGGGTGCTCACCATCGCCAGGATCTTGCCCGTGGCCGGTTCGATGGCCACGACCGAACCGGTGTAACCCTTCGACGTCAACTCGTCGTAGGCGACCTGCTGCATCGCCGGGTCGATGGTGCTGACCACGTTCCCGCCGCGCGGGGTGCGGCCCGACACCAGATCGAAGAGACGTCGCCCGAACAGCAGGTTGTCGGACCCGTTGAGCAGCGCATCCTCGTAGCGTTCCAGCCCGGTGCTGCCGTACTGCATGGAATAGAAGCCGGTCACCGGGGCATAGGCCAGTGGGCTCATCGGCTGCTGCGGTGTCGACGGGTATTCGCGCAGATACTTGTAGCGGCCGTCGGTGGGCACCGAGACGGCGAGCGCCTGCCCGGCCGCGGAGATCTGCCCACGCTGACGGGAGTACTCGTCGATGAGGACCCGCGAGTTCCGCGGGTCGGTGCGCAGATCATCGGCTTTGATGACCTGCACGTACGTGGCGTTCGCCAGGAGTGCGACGACCATGAACATCACGGCCGTCGCGACCTTGCGCAGCGGAGTGTTCATTCGCGCCCCATCATTTCCGTCGGCGCCTCCGCGATGGGCGTCGGTGCCTTCTTCCGGGGCCGCGCGGGTTCCCGCGCCGAATGCGAGATCTTCATGATGATCGCGAGCAACAGGTAGTTGGCGAGCAACGACGACCCGCCGTACGACATGAACGGCGTGGTCAGGCCCGTCAGCGGGATCAGTTTCGTGACGCCACCGACGACGACGAACAGCTGGATCGCGAGGGTGAACGACAGGCCGGCAGCCAGGAGCTTGCCGAAGCTGTCGCGCACCGCCAGCGCGGTCCGCAGTCCGCGGACGATCAGGATCAGGAACAGCAGCAGGATCGCGGCGAGGCCGATCAGGCCCAGTTCCTCACCGATCGTGGCGGTGATGAAGTCGGTCTTGGCGAACGGCACCTGTGCGGGCCGTCCACTGCCCAGACCGGTCCCGGCGACGCCGCCGGTCGCCAGCCCGAACAGTGACTGGGAGATCTGGTAACCGGTGTTGTTGTAATCGGCGAGGGGATCGAGCCATGTCTCGACCCGCACCCGCACGTGCCCGAACATCTGGTAGGCGAACACGAAGCCGATCGCGAGCAGCGTGAATCCGATGATCAGCCACCCGACCCGCTCCGTCGCGATGTACAGCATCACGAGCACGGTGGTGAACAACAGCAGCGACGTGCCGAGGTCCTTCTCGAACACCATCACACCGATCGACAGGATCCATGCGGCGAGGATCGGGCCGAGGTCGCGGGCGCGCGGGAAGTCCATCCCGAGCACGTGTTTGCCGGCGGTGGTGAACAGGTCGCGTTTCGCGACGAGCACCGATGCGAAGAAGATGATGAGCAGGATCTTCGCGAACTCGCCGGGTTGGATGCTGAAACCGGGCAACCGGATCCAGATCTTCGCACCGTTGACCTCGGAGAACTGCGCCGGCAGCAGCGCGGGGATCGCCAATGCGATCAGACCGAGGAGACCGAGGGTGTAGCTGAACCGGGCGAGCAACCGGTAGTCGTGCAGGAACACCAGCACCGCGATGAACAACGCCACCCCGATCGCCGTCCACAGCACCTGCTGGGTGGCGTCCGGGGACGGTTCGGGCAGGCCCAGGTAGCGTGCGTTCTCCTGATCGGCGAGGTCGAGCCGATGGATCAGCACCAGACCGAGCCCGTTGAGCAACGCCACGATCGGCAGCAGCAACGGGTCGGCGTACTTCGCGTACCTGCGCACCGCCAGGTGAGCGAGGAGGAACAGCGCGGCGAACGTCAGACCGTACTTCGCGAGGTCCATCGTCAGGGACTGTTCGAGGGCCGCCTCGACGAGCATGAGCGAGACCGTGGTGATGGCGATCGCGCCCAGGAGCAGCACGAGCTCGGTGTTGCGTCGTGTCGACTGGACCGGAGCCGGAGCGAATCCACCCGGGGGACTCGGGAAGGCCCCCGTGCCATGGGTGACCGACATCAGGCGCCCACCCTGCAGTTCTGACCCGGAACCTGAGGCACAGGGGCCTGTTCCGGTGCCGCATCCTCGGGTGCCGCCGGTGCCTCGGGAGCGCCGTCCGCGGGGGCGGCGTCGGTCGGCGCCTCCGCTGGTGGTGCCTCGGGTGTTTCCTCGGGTGGCGCCTCGGGCGCCGAGGTGTCGGGCGTGGCGGGCGCCGCCGGGTCCACCGGGGCCGACGTCGTCGCGGGCTGCTCCTCCTCGACCCGACACACCGGAAGCAGATCCTGCTCGGCGAGGCGCTGCATCTGGGTGACGGTGTCGTCGAAGGTCCCGGACGGGAGACCGGCCCGTACCTGTTCACGGGCCGCGGGCTGCAGATCGTCGACCATCATCACCCGGCACCGCGCATCGTCCGGACTGACGAGCGACAGTTCACCGTCGTCCGTGACGCATCCGACCTGCGCCACTTCCTGCAGGGAGTACCCGAACACGTTCCCGGGGATGCCGCGCAGCACGGCGACGCGACTGTCGTCGGCACCGACGTAGTAGTTGTTCTGCAGCAACCGGAGGCCCACGTAACCGCCGCCGCCGATGAGTGCCAGCACCACGACGACGATCAACGGCCACCACAGGCGGCTGCGCTTCTTCTTCTCCGGCGTGGGCGCCTGGTTGACGATCCGTTTCGGGGTGGCGCGCGGTGGGCGCATCGCTGCGGCGCGGCCCGCAGCGGTGTTCGGAGGGGGAGCGTCCTCGTCGTCGTGTCCCGATGCGGCGCCCGCGACGATCGGGTTGCTCTGCCCGTAGTCGAGGTCGATGACATCGGCGACGACGACGGTGACGTTGTCGGGGCCGCCGCTGCGCAGGGCGAGTTCGATGAGGCGGTCGGCGCACTCGTCGTGGCTGCCCTCCCGCATCGTGTTCGCGATCGTCTCATCGCTCACCACGTCCGAGAGACCGTCGGAACACACCAGGTAGCGGTCGCCGGTGCGGGCCTCCCGCACGGTCAGGGTCGGCTCGACCTCGGTACCGGTGAGTGCGCGCATGATCAGGGACCGCTGCGGATGCGTGTGCGCCTGCTCGGCGGTGATGCGTCCCTCGTCGACGAGGGACTGCACGAACGTGTCGTCGCGGGTGATCTGGGTGAGTTGATCGTCGCGCAGCAGATAGGCGCGTGAGTCACCGATGTGTGCCAGACCCAGTTTGCTGCCGGCGAACAGGATGGCGGTGAGGGTGGTCCCCATGCCGTCGAGTTCGGGTTCTTCTTCCACCTGGTCGGCGATCGCGGCGTTGCCCTCGCGGACCGCGGCGGCGAGCTTGCCGAGCAGGTCGCCGCCCGGTTCGTCGTCGTCGAGGTGGGCGAGCGCGGCGATCATCAACTGCGAGGCGACCTCACCGGCGGCGTGGCCGCCCATCCCGTCGGCGAGCGCGAGCAGACGCGCGCCGGCGTAGACGGAGTCCTCGTTGTTGGAGCGGACGAGACCGCGGTCGCTGCGGGCGGCGTAGCGCAATACAAGTGTCACGGGCGGAGCTCGATCACGGTCTTGCCCACCCGAACGGGTGTGCCCAACGGAACACGGACTGCGGTGGTGACCTTCGCGCGGTCGAGGTACGTGCCGTTCGTCGACCCGAGGTCCTCGACGTACCAGTCGGAACCCCGCGGTGACAGACGGGCGTGCCGGGTCGACGCGTAGTCGTCGGTGAGGACGAGCGTCGAATCGTCGGCGCGACCGAGCAGCACGGGTTGCGTGCCGAGTGTGATGCGGGTGCCGGCGAGGGCCCCCTGCGTCACCACCAGATGTTTCGCGACCTTGCCGCGCCCGAGGGACGGCAGCATCGACTGCTTCGGCGAATAACGCGGAAGCGGCCGGGCTGTGCCCGCGTAGATGTCGGAACGCAAGGTGCGGAGCACCGCCCATACGAACAACCACAGCAGGAGGAGGAAACCTGCCCGGGTCAGCTGCAGAATCAGCCCCTGCACGGCTCTTCCTCCTTCGGCGTGTGCGACCGCTGCGCGGTCGTCCGGATCGGTGCGATCACCCACAATACGGACACCTGCCGACTCCATGACGAGTCCGACGCGCTGTCCGCGCGCCGCCGTGTCACCGGAGGCTGGGAGGAGTCGTGGTTGCCGCAGTTCAGAGGATGCGGACCAGGATCTCCGAGTGGCCCGCGCGAACAACGTCACCGTCTGCGAGCTGCCAGTCCTGCACGGACGACCCGTTGACGGTGGTGCCGTTGGTGGAGCCGAGATCGGAGAGCATCGCGACCTGCCCGTCCCAGCGGATATCGATGTGGCGGCGCGACACACCGGTGTCGGGCAGTCGGAACTGGGCGTCCTGCCCGCGGCCGATGATGTTGCTGCCGTCGCGGAGCTGGTAGTAGCGGCCGCTGCCGTCCTCGAGCTGCAGCGTCGCCGTCAGCACCCGTCCGGCCGCGGGGGACTGGTAACCACCCCCGGCGGGCGCATAGCCCTGCTGCTGGTAGCCCTGGTCGTAGCCACCCTGCTGCTGGTAGCCGCCCTGGTCGTAACCCTGGTCGTAGGCCTGCTGCTGGTAGCCGCCCTGGTCGGCGTAACCCTGCTGACCGTAGCCCGGATCGGCGTAGCCCTGCTGGCTGTAGCCCTGGTCGTAGCTCTGCTGGCCGTAGGCCTGATCGCTGCCGTAGTCCTGGCTGTAGGCCTGCTGCTGGTAGCCGCCCTGGTCGTAGCCCGGATCCGCGTAGCCCTGACCTTGATCGGCGTATCCCTGCCCCTGGTCGGCGTAGCCCTGCTGGCCGTACGCCTGCTGCTGGTAGCCCTGGTCGTAGCCGCCGTGGGCGTCCTGCTGGTAGCCGCCCTGGTCGTAGGCCTGGTCGTAACCGCCCTGCTGCTGGTAGCCGCCGTAGCCACCCTGACCCATGCGCTGATCCTGGCCGACGTGCGCGTGACCGTTGCGTGCGTACTGGGCTTCCGCGTCTGCGGGGTCACGGCTGGGGTCGTAGCCGGGGTTCTGCGTCATGGGGACAACTCCTGGTTCCGGGGTCACGTTTCGGCGGTTCTGCGGGTTCCGCGACTGTTGGGCGGGCGCCGGTGGACGCCCAGCTTCGGGATCGACCGAGCCGCGCGTCCGGAACTGCCCCGTGTGCAGTGCCGGCGACGACTCGAAGACGACCTGGACATCACCGTAGGTCTGCCATCCTTGGTCACGGATGAAGTCCTCAAGGTGACGGGAGAACGCCTTGACCGTCAAGTCCCGATCCGCAGCGAGGGCGTCGTGATCGGATTCACTGATGGTGATGACGTAACTGTTGGGAGCCAAGGTGTGGCCACGATCGAGTTGCTGGATGCCGCCGGAGGCCTCCTGTTGGAGGGCGGTTTCCACCTCCTGGGGGACCACGCCGCCACCGAAGACGCGTGCGAACGCATCGCCGATCGCAGACTGCAGCTTGCGTTCGAAGCGTTGTGCGATACCCATGGCAACCCCCTTTCCGGTCTTCAGCGTGTCGCTACGCAGATGTCGCTACTGCATGGTATCTACTTTTCCCCCGATTCGATCGAACGGATTCCGGCGAGTGTCCCAGTAGACACATCCGGGCTCGTCGCCGAAGCGGTTTTGTGGCCGTGACCAGGCGAATCGGAGATTCGTTGGAGGGTGTGTTACTGTTTTCTGCGTTGCTCGGGCGAGTGGCGGAATGGCAGACGCGCTGGCTTCAGGTGCCAGTGTCCTTCGGGACGTGGGGGTTCAAGTCCCCCTTCGCCCACATCGAAGATGAGGACACGAACTCGGAAGAGTTCGTGTCCTCATCTTTTTGTCGTCGATGGATCCGTCAGCGGTCAATGGTGATCGCAAGCGATCAGCGCGCTCAATGGCGATCCCCGCGGTGAATTTCCTGTCCGGATCACCATTCGACGCACTTCTGGGGCGGCCGGCTGTTCGCACTCGGCCTGGACGAACGCCCACCCACCTGACAACATCTGTTGTCAATACGTCGGATCGTCGGAAGGGCGCCGCATGGGCACCGGAATCCCGTCACGTCACCCCAGCACGCCCTGCAACGTCCCGACCGGAATCAGGGCATTCGGTTCGATGCTGGGTCTGCACCGCCCCGACGCCGCGCAGTTCCGCCGCATGGGCGAATGCCTCCTCGTCGGCGACGCACCCGCCGACCGGTTGGTCGAGTGGATGTACACCACCGGTTCGGGCCCGGCACGGGCACTGTTCGAGAAGGCCCTCGCCGCCGGAATCGACAGCATCGACGACGCACCCGCGCCGCTCCGCGAGTTCTTCACCGAGGTCGAGGCGGTGTCCGACCTGGTCGACTGGGACAAGATCGAACTCGGGGCGCGGGTGATGCGCAGTGGCGGTGCCGACGGTCTCTACATCGCGCGCGACGTGGCGCTGCTCGGCGGCTACCTGTTCGCCGGATTCAACCAGACCCTGTTGCGCACCGGTGCGCTCGAAAAAGGGTCGAACGCGCGGTTCGCCGAAACCTCGCAGTGGGCGCTCGACGTCATCGGTGAGGGTGGTCTGAGGCCGTTCGGCGCCGGCTACCGCTCGACGGTCCACGTACGGCTCATCCACGCGATCGTCCGCCGTCACGTCGCGGCCATGCCGGACTGGAGCACCGAGCGTTGGGGTGTCCCGATCAACCAGACCGACATGGCGGCCACCCTCGTCGGTGCGCTCGTCGCGCCCGTCATGGGTGGCATCGGGGTGGGAATGATCAACCGGCCCGCCGAGTACGAAGCGGTCGCACACCTGACCCGGTACGTGGGGCTGCTGATGGGCGTCGACGACGAGTTCGTGCCCGACGACTTCCGTGACTGCGTGCGGGTGCTGCTCCACACGTCGTACGCGTTGTCCACGCCCGACGAGACCACGAAACAACTCTCCGTCCCGATGATCGATGATCCGCTGTCGTGGAATTACCGCACGCTACGGGGGACGCGACGCAGAATCGCTCGTTCGCAGCATCTTTCGATCACCGCGGCATTTCTCGGACCGAGCGCGATGCGTGCCCTGGGGCTGCCGAGGTTCGTCGTGCCCTGGTACCCGTTGATCCGGTTGCCGCTCAACCTCATCCGTTCTGCGGCAGCGCTGAGGCCCGGTGGACGTGAGCGCGCCGCCCTGCGAGGCATGCGGGAACAGGGGAAGTTCATGGACACCATGGTCGGTGGTACCGCGACGATCGGACACTCGGCGACCGCCATCACCCACCGCGCGACCTGAACTGTTTCCCGCGGACTGAACTGTTTCCCGCGGTCGCAACAACGGCCGCAGGAAACCATCGGAACCGCCGGAACTACCCGGCTACCCTTGGAGGATGTGACCGCCCCGCACACACTGGATCCGCTGGCGCTCGTCGGCCGGTGGGATTTCACCCGCACCATCGACGACCGGTTGGCCGGTGCCCAGAGCACCGTCGTGGGGCACACCGATCTCGTCGCCGAATCCGACGAGCACGTCCGGTGGCACGAGGAAGGCATCCTCTACAGCGACGGCCGCGAACTCGAGGTGTTCCGCAACCTGCATGTCGTGCTCCGCGACGGTGCGTGGATCGTGACCTTCGAGGACGGTCGTTTCTTCCACCCGTGGGCTCCGGGCGAACAGGTCGAGCATCCCTGCGGCGCCGATGTCTACGTCGGGCGCATCACCGCTGTGGAATCGGATGCGCCGGCCTCGACCGTCGTGCGATGGACCGTGCAGTGGAAGGTGAGCGGGCCGCACAAGGACTACACGATGACGACGTTCCTCACCGCCCCGACCGCCGGCTCTGCGCGCTGACCGTCAACTGGGGAACACCAGAGTCTGCCCGGAGAACAGCGCGTCGGGTTCGGCGATGCGATTCGCCGCGGCGACCACGGCCATCCGGGTCGCGACGTCCGCGTCCCCGTACTCGAACCTGCACAGGGATTCGAGGGTGTCGCCGGAGACCCGGTGCCGACGATTCAGCCCCGGCACGATCAGCACCTGACCGGGTGTGACGGTGCCGTCCGGCAGATGGTTCGCCAGTTCGATCAGCAGGGCGAGATGGTCGTCGCCGTACCAGCGCGCCGCCAACCCGGCGAGGGTTTCGCCGGCGACGACGGTGTGGTGACCGACGTCGCCCAGCTCGGGCATCAGAAGCCAGGCGCCGCGCTGGATCTCGCGTTGCGCGACGCCGTTGACGATCTCCCAGGCGAGCTGTGTGGAACTGTCGGTGACCCCGTAGTGGAGCTCGGTGATCTGTTTCCGTGTACCGATCGAATCGGTTGCGTGCATGCGGTGCCGGAACGTCACGTACGGGATCAGCAGTTGCTGCCCGACATCGATGACGTTCGGGTCGGCGAGATGGTTCTGCCGTGCGATCACCGGATACAACGTGCCGTCGCCGTACTCGCGGCGCGCGATACCGAACAGGGTGTCGCCCGCCTGGACTTCGTAGGTCTTCATCGGTCCCGATCTCTTTCTCGCAGGATCCCCCACACGACACGAACTGTGCCCCGCGACGGCGGTGTTGCCACGCGTAGTCGACTACGCGAATCCCCGTCGGCGCCGCATCCGTTGCGCCTGTCGTCCGACCGGATGTCACATCCGCGCCGCGGCCGGTGTCTTCATGTCGACGGCACTCACAACGGAGGTAACGATGACCACGCGAATCCCGGCAGCAGAGATGACCGGCCTCTACGGCGCGCTCGTCCGGCGCCTGGCACGACGGATGACCGGCGATGTGCCCGACGGGCTCGGCGTCCTGTGGCACCACCGCAAGGTGATGAACTTCAGTTTCGGTGTCGGTCGCAGGGTCAACGCCTGGGATCGATGCGACGGCAATCTGAAGGTGTTCGCCCAGATGGCCGTCGCCTGTCTCGTCGGATGCGAATTCTGCCTCGACTACGGCTATTTCGAGGCGCACAACAAGGGGCTCGACGTCCGCAAGGCACACGAGGTGCCGCGGTGGCGCGACTCGGACGTGTTCACACCGCTCGAACGCGATGTCATGGAGTACGCGGAGGCGATGTCGCAGACACCGCCGACCGTCTCGGACGAGCTGTCGGCCCGGCTCCTCGACGCACTCGGTCCGGCGGCACTCGTCGAACTCACGTCGTTCATCGCGTTCGCGAACTTCGCGACGCGCTCCAACATTGCGTTCGGGGTGAAATCGCAGGAGTTCGCGGCGAGCTGCGACCTCACGCCGCTCGACGTAGCGTCGACGTCGTGACCGACGACCCCTTCGCCACCCACCGCAGTCTGCTCTTCACGGTCGCGTACGAGATGCTCGGTTCGGCGGCCGACGCCGAGGACGTCGTTCAGGACGCGTGGTTGCGGTGGGCCGCTGCGGACCGGACCGAGGTGCACGACGCTCGGGCCTACCTGGTCCGGATCGTCACGCGCCTGTCGCTCAACCAGTTGCGATCCACGGCGCGGCGTCGCGAGGAGTACATCGGTGACTGGCTGCCCGAGCCCGTTCTGACCGGTGGCGATGTCGCCGACGATCTCGATCTGGCCGAGAACGTCTCCACCCGCGATGCTCACCGTGCTCGAGGCGCTCGGCCCCACGGAACGCGCGGTGTTCGTGTTGCGGGAGGTGTTCGACGTGCCGTACGACGAGATCGCCGACGCCGTCGGGAAGTCACCGGCAGCGGTTCGGCAGATCGCGCATCGGGCACGCGGACACGTCGTTGCGCGCCGACCACGGATGGACGTGGATCCCGGCGAGCAGGCGGCGGTCGTCGAGAGATTCCTCGCCGCCGTCACGACCGGCGACATGCAGGCACTGATGGACGTGCTCGCACCCGATGTCATCGCGATCGCCGACGGCGGTGGACTGGCCCCGGCGTCGCGCACACCGATCGTGGGTGCCGAACGACTCGCGTCGCTGCTGATCCACTATCCGAAGGTCCGGGGTTTCGAGGTGGCGGGCGCCCACATCAACGGGATGCCGGGCGCGCGACTGTCCGCGCGGGGTGCCTCGGTCGCGGTGAGTCTGGTGGTCGTCGACGGCAGGATCACCCACATCTACGGCATCGCGAACCCCGAGAAACTGGGGCACATGGGCGACGAGGTCGAGTTGCGGCGTTGAACGGCAGCGGTTCTGGAGGGCGACGGTGACCGTCGCGCGCGACCGGATTCGTCGTTCGGTGACGGATGTTCGGATCATCTGCCTCCGATTCGCGGTTCCCGGTACACACGCGCAGCCCGGGCCGCACACTGTAGCAATCGAGAATCGGGCAGAGGAGACTTCATGAACCGAGTTCGACACGTCGTTGCTGTGACTGCGTTGGCAACCGGTCGCCGCCCTCATGTCGCCGGGCGCGGCGTCGGCGCAGGAGGAGCCGGGACTGCGTGAGGGGCCGGTGCAGTTCTGGGCCGAGGGAAACAACCTGTGTGAGGTCACCTTCCACACCCGCAACACCACCAACGCCACGTACATCGTCGACTACATCGTCGACGACGAGGACCCGGCGTCCCTCGCGGGACAGCCCGGCATCTGGTCGACTGCGGGACTCGTCGTCAACGTGACGATCGACGGCACTCCCACCTCACGGACAGTGGGGCGCCGAGGTCTGGCGACCGACGCCGATGAGCCACATTTCCAGGCTTCGACTCCGGGAAATCCGGGTGTCGGATACGTGCGGGATCGTGAACCCGTCTACACCACCGCGACGATCGGCCTGCGTGACCTGGCTCTGCTACCGAATGCCGGTGCCGACGCACACACCGTCACGTATCAGGTGACTCTCGGCCCCGACACCCGCGACAAGGGTTGGGATCCGGTCACCAAGACCTTCGCTCTCTTCACCACGAACGTCACCGGATGCGCGGACAACGGAGGGTCGGGCAGCGGGTCGGGCAGCAGCGGATCGAGCAGCGGCTCCGGATGGGGATCGGTGGACCTGGGATCGGCGTGGGGCTTCTGACCGCAGCCGGGGGTCGTCCCACCGGGATCGTGAGCATCGCGATCGTGAGCACCGACGACCCGACGCGACAGCGACGCCGGTGACGGCAGCGTCGTCGGCGTGTTGCCGGTCCCCGGCCGATGCGTCGACGACAATCGCACGATGGTGTCTGCGTTCCGCTACTTGCTGCTGGTGATCGGTGGTTTCACGGCCGGTGTGGTTCTGGCTGCGCCGAGCGAGGAAACCTATGTCGATGCCATCGGTTTCGGTGGCGGTTCGCTGTCGGATGCCGACGTGACCGCTGTCGCGGTGGGTGCCGTCGCGGCCGTTCTCGTCGCGATGCTGTGTCGGCGGCGTCGACAGGTGGTGACCGTACTGCTGCTGGGGTGCGTCCTGACGGGGGTGGTCGCGCTGCCGGGTGCGTGGAGTCACGACATCCACTTCGCGACGATCGGTGCCGGGTTGCTGCTCGGCGGTCTGTCGGTGCTGTGCCTCGGTCCGCAACGGCTGCAGCGGCAGACCGCGTTGTCCGGTGCTGTCGTCGCCGGGCTCTGCACAGCAGTGCCGATCGCCGAGTACCGCGAGTTCGCGGCGGCCGTTCCCGGCCGGTACGCCGAGTACGTCGCGGTGAGCGAACAACCCGCGAACCCGGTGTGGCTGTGGGCGGCCGTGCTCGTCGTCGCCGCGCTGGTCGCCGCGTCGGTGTCGGGTGCGCTCGACCCGGCGGGTGACGCCGTGGCGCGGTGGGACATCCGCGAACCGGTCGTCGGTGCAGTGCTGTCCGTCGTCGCCGTCGTGCTGTACTGGTCGCTGGACCGCGCCCTGTATTCGTCGACGAACGATGCCGGTGGTGGGCGGTGGTGGTTCGGGGTCGTGGTGGTGCCGGTCGTGATCGTTGCGGCGCTGTGGTTGCGACAGAGGACCGGGATGGTGCTCCTCGCCGGTGCCGCACTGTTCGTGTCGCTCCGCGATGCGGAGAAATGGGTTCCCGCCGTGTGGCCGATGCTGCTGGTTCCGGTGGTGCTCGTGGCGTTCGGAACGTGGCTCGCCCGTCGCCGTCCGATACCGCTCGCGGGGATCGCTCTGCTGGCGTTGTGTGCTGCATCGGCCGTCTTCGAGCATTCGCCGTGGGACACCGTCCACATGGCGGCGATGCTGTTCGGTGTGCCGTTCGCGGCCGCGTACACGATCGTGGCGGCGCTGCCGTCCACCGCACCGGTGACAGCGACATCACTGGCGCTGCCGGCGGTGATGTCGCTGCCGCTGATGGTGGAATTCGGGTGGACGTCCTACACCCCGCTCACCGACGACACCGGTTGGACCGCGTACAGCTCGGCGCCTTCGGGCCCGAGCGCGTGGACGGTGCTGTCGGTGAGCGTGTCCGTGGTGTCGCTGCTGGCGTGCGGTGCCGCGATGGCGTGGCTGCAGCATCGCAGGTCGGGTGGGGGCGTGGCTCCCTAGCCGGTGCGGTGTGTCAGGAAACGACCACTTCCGTGGAAACCGGAATGCTCGGCCGGTCGGTCCGCAGAGTGAGTGCTACCCGACCCGGACCCGTGTACACCTGCACGTTCATCGGCCGGGTGCTCGTGTGATGCGCGGGCACGAACCGGCTCACGGTGCCGGTGTGCCCGGTGTCGAGGTTGTGCCAGTCGACGACGACGGTGACGTCACAGGCCAGGATGGTCGGTGCCCACTCGCCCAGCGGTGAGAAGCCCTGCGAGATCCGCAGATCGATGGCGTGGGTGGCGCCCGGAGCCGGGGAGTACTCCCACAGCGGTCCGTCGTATGCGGTACCCGACGCACTGAAGATGCCCGCACAGATTCCGTCGCCCAGGGTCAGCACCGGTGCGGCCCGCACCTCGTTCATCTGGCAGCTGCGGGGGCCCACATTCGACCATCCGAGCTGGCACGGTTCGGCGGCGCCGGCCACACCGGGCGCCACCAGGAACATTGCGCCGCCCATGAGACCGGCAGCGGCGACGGAGACGAATCGACGCGTATTCTTCACGACCGGTACATCGCATCGCGCACGGATTGCATTACACCGGACCTGTCTTCGCGACGCACAGCGCCCGTCGTCGTCACCTCCGTGGCCGCGGGCCGCCCGATGTGAGCAGCGCCCGTTGGGCACGCCGACCCTGCGCGACGACGAGGGGTATCGCGCGCAGACCGAGTCTCGGAAACGCGACGGCGAACCGCGAGATCGCGCCGCGCCAGCGGGGAAGCGATGTCACAGGTCGTGGTGCGTCGAGGACCTTGCCGACCGCGGCCACTACCTGCTCGGGTTGCAGCAGCACACCCGAGAACGACAGTGCGGACGCGGGGTCGTCCAACTTGTCGAACAGCATGGGTGTCCAGATGCCGTCCGGGCACACACAGGAGATGTCGATGTCGGTGATGCCGGCGAGTTTCAGATCCGCCATGGTGCTCAGGCTGAAACCGAGTGCTGCGTGCTTGGATGCCGCGTACACGGCCTCGCCGGGAACGGATGTCAGGCCGGCGAGCGACACGATGTTGACGATGTGTCCGCCCTCTCCGCGCATCGCGTCGATAGCGGCGAGGGTGCCGTTGATCGTGCCGAGTGCATTGACCTCGAGCATCATCCGGTGCGCGGTCGTGTCCTGTTCCCAGGCGGGGCCCGTGATCAACACTCCGGCGTTGTTCACCCACACGTCGAGCCGTCCGGCGCGGGCCACGAGCGCCTCGCGTGCGGCCTCGACCTGCGCGCGGTCGCGGACGTCGACGGCCATGGCCGTGGCTCCACCGCCCAGTTCTCCCGCTGCCGCCTGCGCGGCTGCCTCGTCCACATCGGTGATGAGCACGCGGTACCCGCGTTCGACGAGGAGTTGCGCGATCTGCCGGCCGAGTCCGCGACCGGCACCGGTGACGACGGCACCCGCGTGCGCCCGGTTCATCGCAGACCGCTCTCGATGGAACCGTACGAGATCCCGCCGTGGACGTAGGTGGGAACCACCGGCCAGAATCGTTTCCACGGGGCGAGTTCGGTGGACGGCAGGATCTGCAGCCAGCGCGGATCGTTCTTGCAGGGGTCGGCGAGTGTTTTCTCCTTGACCATCGAATCGTACTGGTCGAGGGAGTCCTCGAGGGTGTTCGCGTTCGGGCACACTTCCCGCCCGAACTTCTCGTGGTAGCGGCGGACCCCGGGGATCTTCGACAGGTCGGGCTGCCAGTTGTCCAGGGAGATACCGTTTTCCGATGACACCCACACCCCGTCGGGTGTGTTGAGCAGCAGGGAGTGGTTGCCGTCGGTGTGGCCGGGTGTCCACAGCAGCGAGATGCCGGGTCCGAGTTCGATGTCGCCGTCGAAGGTGACGAACTTGTCGGGGTCGACACCGCCGAGTCCGCCGTCGACGTACCAGGCCCATTGCATGGGGTGCAGCGACTGGAGGGTGGCGAGTTCGCGGCTGTGGACGAGCATCTGTGCGTGTCCGAACAGGGGTGGCCGCGGCGCATTCTCACCGGGAATGATCTCCGTCGAACCGAGGATCATCCGCGGATCCTGGACGTGCAGGTGATCGAAGGTGCAGAAGTCGACGTCGTCCGCGGTCAATCCGACGGCTGCGAGGGCCAGGTCGGGTTCGGTGTAGTACTCGAGCACGAGTTTCGACGCGAGGTTGCCGCCCGGGATCCTGTCGATCAGGCGCTGCAGGTTGCTGTAGAACGGGGCTTCGGCGGATCCGTCCGGCACGGTCGGTTCGAACACGAGGGTGCGCGCCGTGCCGTTCCAGTCGTCGTACTGGACGACGATCATCCGGTTGATCATGGAGATCAGCGGGAAGGTCGGCACCGACACGGCGTCGTGGAAGGCGTAACCGACGGGATACGGCGCGGCGGCGATGTCCACGGATTTCACCGCGTGGACCTGTCCCTGGGAGGTGAACCGTTTCTTGTATGCCGTCGCCGCCTCGCGTACGGCCCGCAACCGTTCGCCGCGTGGCCACACGTCGTGCACACCGTCGAATTCGGGGATGGGTCGGGCGCCGATGACGGTGAGGTTCGAGCTCGTCGCCTGAACTGGTTCGACCATGTGATCACTCCTGCGTGTGTCCTGCCGTTGTGATGGAGCTTGCAGCCTCCCGATCCGAAAAACTTGTTTCAGCGCGACAGTTCGGTGGTGGTCGAGGCGCGGAGCCGCCGTGGCGAGACGCCGTACCAGCGACGCACGGCGTGGGTGAGTGTGGACTGCTCGGTGAACCCGACGAGTTCGGCGACCTGCACGAGCGGCAGATCGCCGGTGGTGATGAGCCGGTACGCCGCGTCGCGCCGGACGTCGTCGAGAAGCGCTTCGAAGGTGGTGTCCTCGGCGGCCAGCCGACGCTGCAGCGTGCGCGGATGCACCGCGAACAGCCGGGCGACATCGGCGAGGGACGGCGTCGTCGCGAGGCGCTCGGCGACGACGCGGCGTACCCGACCGCGGGTCTGCCGGTGCGGGTCGGAGTAGTTCTCGGTGAGGAATCGGACGGCGATCTGCCGGATCGTCTCGTTCGCATCCTCGAACCGGGCCTCGAGAACCCGCCGCTCGACCCGCAGCGACGCGGCGGGTCGCTCGAATCGGACGTCGCATCCGAAGAACTCGACGTAGTCGTCGACGGGCGACAGTGGGCCGTGCGGGAACTCCACGGAGCGCAGGCCGATGCGTCCGCCGACGAGCAGTTCCGCGATCCGGAAGAACAGCCCGACACCGAGTTCGATGCCCTGCTGCGAGTACACCGATTCGCACAGATCCTTGCGGTAGGTCAGGGAGACGATCCCGCGCTGTCCGTACGGGTCGGCTTCGACGGCGACGCTGAGCGCGGGGCTGTGCACGAACAGGAAGCGCGATGCACACCCGAGGGCGTCGTCGACGGTGGAGGACGCCTGGATGGCGAGCGCGAGCGGCCCGAGGATCGTGAGGTCCTGGCGGACCGCGAGGCGGCGGCCGAAGTCGGGGCAGTCGAGTTCGGCCGCGGCGGCGTCGAGCATCAGATCGTGTGCGGTGATGGGGATCAGCGCTTCATCGTCGGCGATCATCTGCTGCGACATCCCGAACCGGTCGAGCAGTCGATCCGGATCGCCGCCGAGTTCGTCGACCAACACTGCGAATCCCCGCAGACTGGCAGCGCGGATCATCGGGCCCATGCGGATCAGGTTAGGTGGTCGGCTACCGATACACCGGTGGCCGTCGACCGAACTGGCAACCGAGCGAGGGTTCAGGCGGTGAGTTCCGCGAACAACGCCCGCGCCGCGCGCACGGCGGCGCCCTCGTCGCCGTCGATGACCGCGGTGACGAGCGCGGTGTGCTCGGTCTCGAACGTGAGCCCGGTGACGCGGACGTGCCGGTCGATGGTGCGTCGGATGGTCGGGAGCAGCGAGTCGTAGAACTCGAGGTAGACGGCGTTGTGGCTCGCTTCGACGATGCCGCGGTGCAGGGCGACGTCGGTGTCGACGGCGGCGTCGACGTCGGAGCCGGCGAACAGTCGGGTGCGTTCGGTGAGGAGTTGCTCGAGCCGCGCGGCATCGTCGGGGGTACGGCGGCGCGCGGCGAGGACGGCGGCGGTGACGTCCAGGGCCTGCCGAAGCTCGAGAACATCGTTCTCGTGGGCGGTGGCGAAGAATCTGCCGAGGGTGCCGCCGACGGGAGAGGTGGCGACGACGTACGTGCCGGATCCCTGGCGGCGTTCGAGGAGGCCGCTGTGCACGAGGGCCTGCACGGCTTCGCGGACGGTGTTGCGGCCTGTTCCGGTGAACTCGCACAGCTGCGGTTCGGTGGGGATGCGGTCACCGACGGCCCAGCGTCCGCTGCAGATCTCGGTGCGTAGTTGGTCGGTGACCTGCTCGATCAGGCCGGGGCGCCGAATCGGTTTTCCCAAAGTCATCCCATCATCCTATGATTTGTCGCGTGAGTGTGCTTCGTGGTCGTCTGCTGGTGTTCTGTGCGATCGCGATGTCTGCGCTCGTCCTGCGGCTCGCCGTCACCTCGTTCAGTCCTCTCGCCTCGATGATCGGCGAGGAGATCGGCTTCTCGTCCACCGTCGTCGGTGTGTTCGGCATGGTGCCGACCGCCATGTTCGCGATCTTCGGTCTCGCGACCCCGATGATCAGCCGGCGGCTCGGACTCGAACGCACCGCGCTCGTCGCGATGCTGCTCGCCGGGATCGGCATGGCCACCCGCGCGCTGATGACGGACACCTGGAGCCTGCTGATCCTGTCCGGTGTCGCACTCGGCGGCATGGGCATCGGCAACGTCGTCATCCCCCCTCTCGTCAAACGCTACTTCTCCGACCGGCTGGCCCTCGTCAGCTCGGTGTACATCGTCGGCGTGCAGCTGGGCACCATCGTGCCCGCATTCGTCGCGGTCCCCCTCGCCGACGCCTTCGGGTGGCGCGTCTCCCTCGGCGTGTGGGCACTGGTCGGATTCGCGGCAGCGTTCCCGTGGATCGGTGTCCTGCTGCGACGTCGCGGCAGCGACGTCCACGACGCACCCGCGGTCGAACAGCACGCCCCCGGCAGGGTGTGGCGGTCGCCGGTCGGGTGGGGCATGGCCGGCATGTTCGGGATGACGTCGCTGGTCACCTACTCGATGTTCGCGTGGATCCCCGACATCCTCACCGACGCCGGTGCCAGCGCGGCATTCGGTGGTGCGATGGTCGGGCTGTTCTCGCTGCTCGGCCTGGTCGCCGCGCTCGGCGCCCCCGCGCTGTGCGCGCGGCTGGAGAACCCGTTCCCCGTCGTCGTGGCCTGCGCTACCTGCTTCCTGATCGCGTTCGCCGGACTGTGGATCACACCGATGAGCGCGCCCATTCTGTGGGTGGTGCTGCTCGGTCTGGGGCCGAGCACCTTCCCGATGGCCCTGACCCTGATCAACCTGCGGTCGCGCACCCACGTCGGCTCCGCGGCCCTGTCCGGGTTCACACAGGGCGTCGGCTACAGCGCGGCCTGCCTCGGCCCGCTGCTCTTCGGTGTCTTCCACGACCTCACTTCCGGTTGGACGGCGTCGTTCGCGTTCATGGCGGTCGCCGTCGCGATCCTGCTGCTCGCGGCATTCCAGGCGTGCAAGCCGCGCATGGTCGAGGACACTTGGCACGCGGACGAAGTGAAGGGCACCCCGGCGAGCGTCGCGTAGCGACACACGGCTTCGCGCGGGCCGAAGTGTTTCGCGCCCCGACAATTGCAGCCGCGTCGAGCCTCGGGGTCCGCGAGAGTGCGAACCGGTGCGGGCGACGATCGGGCGTCCATGTTCCCGGCCACCGGCCACACCCTTGCCCCGGCGCCACCCCGCCCGGTAGTTCTGGAACAGGTTCCTGCTGTGCCGGGGATGTGAGGGCCGGGTCGCGACAGGCGCGTCTCGGGGAAGGAGTGGCATGACCACCGTCGAGGAGAGACTTGCGCGTCTCGAGGCACTCGAAGACATCAAGATGCTCAAACATCGCTATCTCAGGGCGTGCGACGCCAAGGACCCGAAGGCGATGCGCGACTGCTTCGTCGCACGCGGTGCCGATATCCACTACGGACCTGCGCTCGGCAGCTTCGACGACGCGGACGGGCTCGTCGACGTCTACGCCCGCATCGCCCTCGAGAAGATGGACGAACGGTACGTCGTCCTCGACATGCATCACGGCATGCACCCGAGCATCGAACTGACCGGATCCGATACCGCGACCGGGCAGTGGACGCTGCGGTTCCGGCAGGTGGATGTGCGGGGGCGCGCCGAACGGGTCACCGCGCTCGAGTACGCCGACGAGTACGTCCTCGAAGACGGTGACTGGAAGATCTCCAAGTGCCACGTGACGATGCTCTGGACCATCGAGCGTCCCGTCACCGACGACGTGAAGGTGGTGCAGTTCCTGTGACGGATCGGAAGGTGGCGCTGGTGACCGGCGCCAGCCGCAGTGTCGGCAAGGGGATCGCGTGCGCGCTCGGATCCGACGGATGGACGGTGTATGTCACGGCGCGCGGCCCGGTCGGGGTGGACGGACCTCTCGACGCGACCGCCGCGGAGGTGACGGCGCGCGGCGGTGAGGGCATCGCGGTGCAGTGCGATCATCGCGACGACGACGAGATCCGGGCGCTGTTCACTCGGATCGCCGACGAACAGGACGGCCGACTCGATCTGCTCGTCAACAACGTGTGGGCGAGCCCGCCCGGCTTCGCCGGCTTCTCCGATCCGTTCTGGAAACGACCGGTCGACGACTGGGACAGCCTCATCGGGGTGGGGCTGCGCGCCCATTACGTGGCCTCGGTGGAGGCCGCGAAGCTGATGGTGGCGCGCGGTGGCGGCATGCTCGTGAACATCTCGTCGTTCGGTACCCGCGGGTACCTGCATTCGGTGCTGTACGGGATGTCGAAGGCCGGGCTCGACAAGATGGCGGCCGACATGGCCGTCGACCTGCGTGACACGGGTGTGACGGCATTGTCGCTGTGGCCGGGCCTGGTGAAGAACGAGGCGATGATCGCCCGCGGGCGCGATGATTTCCAGGGGTTTCCCCTCGCGAACGCGGAGACACCCGAGTTCATCGGGCGGGTGATCGTGGCCCTCGCGAACGACCCGAAGGTGAACGAACGCAACGGGCACACACTCATCACCGCCGAGGCGGGCGTCGACTACGGCGTGACGGACGTCGAAGGGAACCAGCCGGATTCGCATCGCAGTGTTTTCGGTGGGGGTCCGCTGTACTGAGATTTCCGGCCGCGTCACATCCCCGATCGAGGAGTTGACGCGGCCGTCAACTCGGGGTTGACCAGCCTGGTGCCGTCAACTTATGGTTGACGCATGGTTGAACCGACGCGCCCCACCAATCCGATCCGCCTCGACGACCTGATCGACGCAATCAAGAAGGTCCATCCCGACGTCCTCGACCAACTCCAGGACGCCGTGATCGCCGCCGACCACCTCGGTGAACTGTCCGATCACCTCATCGGCCACTTCGTCGACCAGGCCCGCCGTTCCGGCGCCTCCTGGTCGGAGATCGGTCGCAGCATGGGCGTTTCGAAACAGGCCGCCCAGAAACGATTCGTACCCAAGAACGAGAACGATCTCGATCCCGCCCAGGGATTCAGCCGCTTCACCCCGCGCGCCCGCAACGTCGCGGCCGCGTCGATGAACGAGGCACGCGCCACCGGCAACGCCGAGATCACCCCCGGCCACCTCGTCCTGGGGTTGCTCACGGAACCGGAGGCGCTCGCCGCCCGTGCGCTCGCCGCCCAGAACGTCACCCTCGACGACCTGCGCGCCGCGGTGCGCGCGACCCTCCCCGCCCGTGTCGACGAGATCCCCGAACTGATCCCGTACGATGCCGACGCCCGCAAGGCGCTCGAACTGACGTTCCGGGAGGCGCTGCGCCTCGGGCACAACTACATCGGTACCGAACACATCCTTCTCGCTCTTCTCGAACACGAGAACGGGGAGGGCCCGTTGGCTGCATCCGGTGTCGACAAGGCTGCGGTCGAAGCGACCGTACAGGCGGCGCTCGCCGTGACCGCCGAGCAGAAGCAGGGCTGACGCCGCCGTCGACGGTTGCGGCACGACCCCGGCGGGTACACCTTCGTGCATGAACACGAGAAGGACAGCCCTGATCTCGGGTGTGTGCCTCGCCGCGCTCGTCACCGCCGCTTGCAGCGACGACGGTGACGAGGCCGTCGTGGAAACCCCACCCGTCACGACCACCACCGCGACCACTCTGCCCACACCGGCGCCGGGCATGAGCGGTGACGCATTTCAACTGCCGGAGACCGCCGACGCCGACGCGTTCACCTACGACGACCAGGCGGTGCCCGTCGGTTCCACCGTGGACATCGACTCCGACGACGAGGACGGGCGCACCACCGTCACCCTCGCCGTCACCGGCCTGGAACCGAACCGCGCCTTCGGTGTGCACGTGCACACGCAGCCGTGCGGACCCGAACCCGCCGACTCGGGACCCCACTACCAGAACAACCCCGACCCGGCTGCGACACCGGACTCGCCGTCCACCGATCCGGCCTACGCCAACCCGCAGAACGAGGTATGGCTCGACATCACCACCGACGCCTACGGTGACGCACAGGCGTCGAGCACCGTCGACTGGGAGTTCCGCGACGGTGAGGCACGGTCCGTGGTGATCCACGACCACCACACGATGACCGGACCGGGCGAGGCCGGGACCGCCGGAGACCGCCTGGCGTGCATCGACGAGGACTTCTGAGTGGGGCCGCCCCATGAGTCACCCGGGCGTCGCGGCAGGCTCACAGGGCCGCTGCACGGTTCACAGCGCGACCGGCACGCCGGTAGCTCTGTGAGCCGTGTATTCCTTCTGTGAGCTCCGGTTGTCGTTGTGATCGAGTTCACGGGCACCGGGCCTTACGAACTTCGGGAGACCCAAGTTATTCTTTCGTTACCTCTGGTCGCAGCTGATATTCTCGCTGCGGCCAGTTGTTGTTCACGGGGTGTTCACCAGCGATTCTCGAATCCCGGGTGTAGCCGCGGCCCGCCGTCGTATCGGGGTTCCGGTCGACGACGCGGCTCCGGATCGGGCGTGTGTGCTGCCGTCATGATCCGCCGGATCCGTGGATCGTCGGCGAGTACGGACCGCGCCGATCGTGCCTGTTCGTCCGCATCCCCTTGGGCGGCGGTGTGCGCCGCGATGAGGCGGGAGGCGAGTTCGCGTGGTGACAGGCTGTAGGAGCTGACGGGGATGTCGACGTCGATGATCTGTCCGGTGGGTGTCACCGTCATCACGATCCCATCCGCAGTTCCGCGTCCGCGGATGGCCTCGATCTCGTCCTGAACTCTCCGGACGGTGGAGGACAGTTCTTCCGGGTAGATCATGGTTTTCCTTTCTCACCAGCCGGGGTAGGCGGGCAGGGTTTCGGGTGGGACTGTGGTGTGTATGAGTTCTGCCGAGTCCGGTGGAACGCTCGGCTCGATACTGCGGCCCCATGCTTCGCAGCGCGCTAATGGTTCGCCGAGGTCGGAGCCGAGGTTGATGGTCCATCCGGTTCCAGTGAACAGGTCTTCGGTGGGAGCGGCCCACTGATAGTCGGTGTCGGGGGTGGGAGTGGAAGTGGAAGTGGGAGGTGTGTGCGGCGATGATGGGGGATCTGTATGCGGAGGTTGCTCGAGAGCATCGGGGTTGTCGGAGATGAATTCGACGAATTCGTCACGACCGGATGCGTTGTGGATGTGGTAGATGCCGTCGGGCCAGCGGAGCGCGAAGTTCGATTTCTGTAGACAGACGGTTGCTTTGAACCCGGTGTCGGTGTCGAGTATCTGGAGGATGTGGGCGCGGATGGTGCCGGCGAAGTACTGGTCGGTGCGGGTGTTGATTTTTCGGGCGTAGTCGCGGCTGAGGGCTGTGTTGAAACCGGGGTAGGTGGTGGTGAGTCCGCCGTAGTAGGCGATGAATTTCGATTCCTGGGCGGCGCGGATGAGTTGTCCGCGTTGGTCGAAGAGGTCGATCTCGGGTGCGGCGGACCAGACGATGGTGCCGCCGCGCACCTGGGGTGGGGGTTCGTAGATGGCCGGGACGCCGGTGGGTTCGACCGCGGGAGTGCATGCTGCTGCGGTGAATGAGAGCAGTGCGGAACCGACGACTAGTCGATATTTGACGCCTTTGTTGACTTTCACGCGTTGTGCTCCCACTTGTCGATACCATTCTTGAGTGCGTTGTTGATGAGTACGTCGTTGAACAGGTCAGTTCCCATTTCTGTCGTCCCGCCGAAGTGGTCGGTCGTGTCCTTTTCTCCGCGTTCGACCCATTGGTTGAACCGGCTGATATCGGCGACTCCGGATTCTTCGACAACACGTTCTAGATCGTCGGAAAGCTGAGATTCGGATAGCTCTGTCTTTGGCAGGAGAGTTCCACGGTCTGTCCAGTTTTCAGGGATTTGTTCTACTTCAACGATGTTCGTCTCGACGAGTGTTTTCAGGACATTGTAGGAGTGCGAGTTTGCGACCCCTGTACCACCACTCGTCGACAACAGATCGACCCCGTCGACCTGTTGATAGTGCCCCACGTACGCGCCCTCGGCGTTGATGATGTCACTGGAAATCAGCACCCCGGTCGAGTAGACGAGCGGGCCGGTGACCATCCCACCCGGGTGGGCGGACGCGAAGCCGGTGACGATCGTTTGCGCGACCGCGAAAGCGTCTGTTCGCGCTTGATTTCTGCGGTCGATGGCTTCCTGGTTCACGACACGATCGTTCTCGTACACGCCGTTGATGCCGATCTCCGTCAGGGCGTGGAGACGACCGGAATACGTTCCATAGCTGTACTTCGTTTCGCCTTCGAGTGCCCGTCAGGGTCCCGTAGTTGTTGACCGTCAGGGCGGTGACCTGCTATTTCATCCTTCCAGGATCAGGCCGACGGCCTGATACGGGTCTGCTGCCAGGCGTCGGCAGGCGCGGGCGATGTTCGA